>JALRAW010000105.1 GCA_023257975.1 Candidatus Fonsibacter sp. | reverse complement strand
TTTGCTCCTTATTCTTTGTTTATTAACTATTAGTCACATCTTAACAACAATTTATAAATATTCAACATTTGTACGTCTTGCGCACTAGACTAACCTTAAATTAACCTAGATTTATTACTGTTTCTATTCTTTAAAGTTCTTGTTTATGGAAGAATGAAGCCAAGTTCTGGGCAAATTTCTTCTATGATTGGCAGAAGCAAATTCAATAGAAAAAAAATGAGTATTAATACTTCAAGAGGAAAGGATGCTGTTACCAACTATAAAACTCTTGAATTTTTTTCAGGAAAAAAAATTCCTGATATGAGTTTTCTTGAATGTAGATTAGAAACAGGAAGAACTCATCAAATTAGAGTGCATCTCTCCTCCAACGGTAATCCAATTATCGGTGATCAAATTTATGGAAAACAAAATAAATTTATCAGAGATATCGATCCTGAATTTAAAGAACTATTGGAGGGATTTAAAAGACAAGCTTTGCATGCAAGATCTATTGGATTTATTCACCCAACTTCAAAGAAAGAAATGGAATTTGAATGTGAAAAGCCAAAAGATTTTGAAAACTTAATAAAAACAATCAAAAAGCTTAAATTTTAATATCTTGTCATAGAAGTTATAATGCTTACATAAGCACTATGGAAAAAATTGAAAAAAATTCTAATCTTCCAATCCTTTCGCCCGAAGGAAGTTTAAATTCTTATTTATTAAAAATTAGAAAATTTCCAATGTTAGAACCTGAGCAAGAATACATTCTTGCAAAAAATTGGCGCGAGAAAGGCGATAGGGAGTCAGCTCACACTTTAGTTACCAGTCATTTAAGATTAGTTGCAAAAATAGCAATGGGATACCGGGGCTATGGTTTGCCTGTTGGGGAATTAATATCTGAAGGAAATATTGGCTTGATGCAAGCGGTTAAAAAATTTGATCCTGAGAGAGGATTTAGACTTGCCACCTATGCTATGTGGTGGATTAAAGCTGCAATCCAAGAATATATATTAAGATCCTGGAGCTTAGTTAAAATTGGAACAACTGCTGCTCAAAAAAAATTATTTTTTAATCTTAGAAAATTAAAAAATCAAATTTTTGCAATTGAAAGTGGCGACATGACTAATGCCCATGTTAAAGAAATAGCAAATCGGTTAGATGTAAATGAAGATGAAGTAATTTCAATGAATAGGCGTATGGCAGGACAAGAACAATCATTGAATGCTAAAATTTCAGACGAAGAACAAGGTGGCCAGTGGCAAGATTGGATAGTAGATGAAAATGCTGATCAAGAATTGTTAATTTCTCAACGCCAGGAATTAGATCAGAAACATGCATTGTTACAAACAGCTTTGAAAGTCTTAGATCAAAGAGAAAAAGAAATTTTATATGATAGAAAACTTATTGATGAGCCAAAAACTTTAGAAGAACTTAGTCAGAAATATAAAATTAGCAGAGAAAGAGTTAGACAAATCGAAAACAGGGCTTTTGAAAAAGTTCAAAAAGCAATGCTAGAGAATATTAAAACAAAACCTTTCATTACGCATTAAACGGATCCTCAACAAAAATAGTATCATCTCTCTCTGGACTTGTTGAAATACTTCCAATCTTAACACCTATGAAATCTTCAATTGCTGCAATATAAATTTTGGCTTTCTCAGGTAATTCTTTATAATTTCTTATTCCCTTTGTCTCTGACTTCCAACCCTCAAAAGTTTTGTAGATAGGCTCTACTGCAAATTGATCCTCTGAAGCACTAGGAAAAAAATCAATTTCTTTACCTCGTAATTTATAACCTATACAAAATTTGATCTCATCTAGTGTGTCTAGAACATCTAACTTGGTAAGAGCGATACCAGTAATTCCTGATATAGTTGCAGATTGTTTAACAAGAACTCCATCAAACCAACCACATCTTCTTTTTCTATTAGTCACAGTTCCAAATTCATGACCTCGCTGACCAATAAGTTCTCCGATTGCATCTTTAAGCTCTGTTGGAAAAGGACCTTCTCCTACTCTTGTTGTATAAGCCTTGGTAATTCCAAGAACATAATCAATTGTTTTTGGGCCACATCCTGTACCTACAGAGGCTGTTCCAGCAACTGTATTTGATGAGGTAACATAAGGATAAGTTCCATGATCGACATCAAGCAATATTCCCTGCGCGCCTTCAAATAATATTTTTTTATTTAATTTTTGATATTCAGCGATTTTTTTCCAAACGGGCTGAGAAAATTTTAATATTTTTGGAGCAATTTTTAATAATTCTTTAATTAATTCTTCTGATTTATATATCTTTTGTTTTAGTCCTTTTCTGATTGCATTATGATGTTCTAAAATAACTTCAAGTCTTTGTTCTAAATTTGTCTTTGAACGTAAATCCATAACTCGGATAGAACGTCTACCAATCTTATCTTCATAGGCAGGTCCTATTCCTCTTCTTGTTGTTCCAATTTTAGATTTTGCTGCATCTTCTCTAATCTCATCCATTTCTTTATGAAATGGCAGAATTAAAGTTGCTGTATCAGAAATAATTAAATTATTTTCATTAACATCAATCCCCTTTTTTTTAATCTCTTCAATCTCTTCTAGTAATGCCCAAGGATCTATAACAACTCCATTTCCAATAATTGAGATTTTATCTCCTCTGACTATTCCTGATGGAAGTAATTTTAATTTAAAAACTTTTCCGTTAATAACTAAAGTGTGACCTGCATTATGACCACCTTGAAATCTAATAACGACATCGGCTTGCTCTGAAAGCCAGTCCACAATCTTCCCTTTGCCCTCGTCACCCCACTGAGAGCCTACAACTACAACGTTTGTCATAAGTAAATTTCTTAAGATCTCTTTTAAAGAGATAAATTATTTAATTTAATAAAGCCATATGATTAATTGGCCCATGTCCTCTTCCAAATTTTGGATTTAATAAAATTGCTTTATGTACATATTGAATTGATCGTCTACACGATTCGTTCATATTATAATTCTTAGAAACAAAAGAAGCGATTGCACTTGATAAAGTACAACCCGTACCATGTGTATTTTTTGTCTTAATTTTCTTATTTTTAAAAATTTTTATATTATTTTTAGAAATTAATACATCTTCAATAAAAGATTTATTAGCATGTCCTCCTTTTATAAGAACAAACTTAGGTCCAAATTTTAAAATTTCTCTTCCAGCTTTAATAACATCGTCTAAAGTTTTAATCTTTTTTTTTATTAAAGTTTCAGCTTCTGGAATATTTGGAGTTACTATTAGTGCAAAAGGTAATAATTTTTTTCTTAAATAATTAATAGAATTATTACTGATCAATCTATGACCACTTTTTGCAACCATCACAGGATCTATTACGATATTTTTTAATTTGTATTTTTTAATTGCTTTTATAACTTCTTTGATCACCTCTACATTATGTAACATTCCAATTTTGACAGAATTTGGTTTTATGTCCTTAACTGAAAATGAGATTTGATTAAAAATTTCTTTGGGTGAAACAGAAACAATTGATTTTACTCCTGTTGTGTTCTGAGCGGTAATTGCTGTTATTGCAGTCATTGCATAAACACCAAGGGATGTCGCTGTTTTAATGTCTGCTTGAATACCAGCCCCTCCACTAGAATCTGAACCTGCAATAATTAATAATTTAGACTTTATTTTCAATGTTAGGCGTAATTCTGTATTAATTTTTTAACTTCGTTCATAGTATCTTTGATTAATCTCTTATCTGTACTTTCAACCATTATTCTAACGAGATTTTCTGTTCCTGACTTTCTAACTAGCAATCTACCTTCTTGTTTTAAACTTTTATCGATTTGATTAATTTTCGCTTTAAGAGATTTATTTTCAACAATATTCTTATCCTTAACCTTAATATTTTCTAATACTTGTGGAATCTTTTTGAATACTGAAAATACTTTACTTGCTTTATTATTATTCTTTAGAGAGTTTAGAACTTCTAAAGCAACTAATAGTCCATCTCCTGTTGTTGCAAGATTTCCAAGAATGATATGACCTGATTGTTCTCCTCCTAAATTATATTTTAAACTATTCATTTTTTCTTTAACATATCTATCGCCTACATCTGCTCTATAAAATTTAATATTATTATTCTTAAAGTAATTTTCTAATCCTAAATTAGTCATTAATGTTCCAACAACACCTCCTTTTAAGATTTTTTTCTTTTTCCAATTTTTTGCAATCATCGCAATAATTTGATCTCCATCAATAATATCTCCTTTTTCATCACACATAATAACTCGATCTGCATCCCCATCAAAGGCGATGCCAATGTCTGCTTTATGAGTTTTTACTGACTGCTGAATAAGTTCTGGATACGTTGAGCCGCAATTTTTATTAATATTAAATCCATCTGGATTAATTCCAATGGCTATAACTTCAGCTCCTAATTCTCTAAGCAGAGCTGGTGCTGATTTATAGGATGCGCCATTCGCACAATCTAGAAATATTTTAACACCGGATAAATTAAATGATTTTGGAAAAATATTTTTTAATATTGCTATATAATTCTCAGTTGCATCTTCTAATCTTTTAGCTCTACCCAATAAATTAGGTTTTACTAAATATTTTTCAACTTTATCATCAATTAATTTTTCGATTTGTTTTTCAACTTTATCGGACAGCTTCATTCCATCAGGTCCAAAAAGTTTTAATCCATTATCCGTGTGTGAATTGTGTGATGCTGTTAACATAATCCCAAGATCTGCTTTCATTGATTTTGTTAGCATAGCAAGTCCATTGGTTGGCAACGGTCCTAATAATAAAACATCCATACCAGCAGAAATAAGTCCTGACACTAAGGCTGGTTCAAGCATATAGCCTGATAAACGAGTATCTTTTGCAATAATTGCTTTGTGACGTTGTTTGTTTTGATTTGAAAAATATGTACCTGCAGCAAGACCAAATCTAAAAAACATTTCTCCAGTAATATTACCTTTATTAACTTCTCCTCTAATACCGTCTGTTCCAAAATACTTTTTCATTATTATTTCTTTAAAAATTGAGAATAAACTTTAAGAGCTTCACTTGTTTCTTGTATATCATGAACTCTAAATAGCTGAATACCTTGCGAATAAGAATACAAAATAGATGCGATTGTACCTCCTAATCTTTGTGGATTATCTTTTTCTCCCATAATTTTGCCTATAAAACTTTTTCGTGATGGACCCACCATTATTGGATAACCTAGACCATGAAATATTGAAATTTTAGAAATAAGTTCTAAATTATGTTCTAAAGTTTTTCCAAAACCAATACCAGGATCAATAATAATTTGTTCATCCTTAATTCCATTATCTTTTAAAAATTTAATTTTATTTTCAAAATAATCAAAAATATCTAATAAGACATTCTCGTAAGTTGGATTATTTTGCATACTTTCAGGGATACCTTGTGAATGATTAAGAATAATAGGCTTACCCGAGTCTTTTACAACTTGAAATGATAGCTGATCAAAATCTAATGCTGAAATATCATTCAATATATCCACTCCTAAACTTATGCCATGCTGCATTACTTTAGATTTTCTTGTATCTAATGAAATTAGTTGATTTGAATATTTCTTTTTTATTAATTGAATTATCTCTGACACTCTTGCAATTTCATCTTGTTCACTAATTAATTTTGCACCCGGCCTTGTAGACTCTCCACCAACATCAATAATATGTGCTCCAAAATCAATCATACTCTTAACATGATCAAGCGCTCTAAAAGTAGTATTATATTTTCCTCCATCAGAAAAACTATCTGGAGTGACGTTTAAAACCCCCATCAAAATTGGATTTTGAAAATTTAAATTAAAAATATTATTTCGTTTAGAACTTATTTTATTTAAATCACTTTCAATTTGATTTCTAAAATCTAATCTGTCTAATTCTAAAATGCTATATTCTTCAACTGTGTTTCTATCGGACTGTCTTTTTAAAATCTCTACAGATAAAAAACCCACATCTTCAAGACCACAAAGATTTTTTGCAGTTCCTGCTTTGATAAAATAATTAGCTTTTTGGCCAAAGACAATGTTTGTCGGCCTTATGTAAATACTCCTCATTAAAGAAAAGTTAGATTAACTTTGTGGATTAGGCTTTAAACCTATTGCTCCTAACGCACTACCTAGTTTTTTCTTTGTTGTGCTAGCTTCCTCTTTTTCAGATAGACGTTTAGGATAAACATTTTCAAATACTATTTTTTTAATTTCTTCACCTGATAGCGTTTCATAAGTTAATAAAGCTTTTGCAACTTTATGTAGTTCATCAATTTTCTCAGATAATATTTTTTTAGCTCTTGTATATCCGGACTCGACAATTTTTTTAACTTCAGCATCAATCTTTTTAGCCGTTTCCTCTGAAACATTTTGCTGTCTTGAAACAGATCTTCCTAAAAATACTTCTTCTTCATTTTCTGAGGTAATTTCGGAGAGCTTTATTAAAATATGCCTCACATGTGTTTGCTCAACAACTATAGGACCACTAGATCCTTTTTTGCTGATAAGTTTAAGTATATGAAAACCATTAGGACTTCTTAGAATCGGTGAAAGTTTTCCTACTTCTGTTTTTTTAAGTGCATCTACAAATAATGTTGGTAAATCTGAGGCTTTTTTCCAGCCTAAATTTCCGCCTTCTAGCGCATTCGGTGTCTCTGAAAATGCTGCAGAGACTTGTGTAAAATTTTTACCTGATTGAATTTGCTTAACAGCCTCTTCAGCCTTATTTTTTAATTTCTCAAGTTTTTCAGGAGATGCATCTTCAGGAACGCGAATAAGTATATGCGCAACCTCAAATTCATCTTGTATTTCTTTAGACTGAGCATTTAAGAAATTATCAATTTCTCCGTCTGTGATTACAATCTTACTATCAACTTCACGTTCTTTTAATTGAGCAATTGTAATTTCATTTCTTATTTCTTCTCTGAATTTGTAAAAATTTGTACCATCTTTTTCTAAGGTTTTTTTAAAGTCAGCTACATTAAGTTTGTTTTTTTCAGCAATACGCTCAATAGTCTTATCAACCTGGGCATCGCTAATTTTTAAACCAGTTTGATATGCAAGTTGGATTTGAATGCTATTGGCAATCAATCTTTCAATGACTTGTTTTCTTAAAACGCTTTCAGATGGAATTTCAATCTTTTGATTTTTAAGATTACTAATGACTGAATTAATTTTTTCTTGCAATTCTTTTTCGGTAATTACATCTTGATCGACAACGGCAATAATGCGATCAAGTTTTTTAATTCCATCTTCAGGCTTTGCAAAGCCGTGTGAAGCGAGTGTTAAACCAAAGAGAGTTAAGATTAATTGAAAAAAGAATACTATTTTTTTAAGTTGCATATTTAAATTAGTTAAAGTTTGCCTGACGGTTAACGTCTGGAATCTGATTAACAGTTCTTACACCTGGAACATTTCTATATAAGAAGTTATTTAATTTATTTGCATCAGATCCAATAGACCCTAGCCCGTTGAGTTCAAGCTGAACAAAAAATGTGTAATTAGGTTGAGGGCTTGTGGGCAATGAAATTCTATCGAAAATTGACCTGGCAACCCAACAGCCACCATCATATTCAATACCGCCAAGCACCTCAATTGTTTGGGAAGTTTTTAAATCATAGTTATATCTTCCGATAGAATAAAAACGATTTCCCAGAGGCCATTGCCCTGCTGCATTAAATACTTTTAAATCTTGGGAGTTATCACTTACATTATCAATCATACGATAACTTAGATTGATTAATTTACCTGGCTCGGGATTATATCTAGAACTTAATGTGCTTCTGAGCATTGTGCTAGAAGTTGGGTCATATTGAAACATAGCATCGAGATTTAATGAGTTTGCAAGCCTTGCTGTGGCCCCCATAAAGATATCAGAATTTGCTTTTTTGGCTTCCAAGTCTGAGCCAAAAATTTTTCGATCTTCAAAGTAATATCTTTGAGCAATAACGCCAGAAAGTCTCTCTTTACCATTTTTATCAATAAATTTTGAAGTTAAAGCGGCTGTCAGTTGGTTGGCATCATTAATTCTATCTTGACCGTTATACTGATTTTCAGTAAAGAGTGTTTGCATATTTAAGTCAGCAAGGCCCGTGTCAAAATTTGGCAATGACGATTGGTCTTTATATGGTATGTAAACGTAGAATAATCTTGGCTCTAGAGTATTGGTGTAACTTTGGTTAAGAAGATTTATTTTTCTATCAAAGTACATGCCACTATCTACAGATAAAATAGGCGTAATAATATCTTTATTGCCGATTGTTGAGTTATTTAGACTATAAGATCTAATATTTGCTGATAATTTAGGCTTAATATAGCCATAAGTTTCAGTAAATGGAACCGAAATGCTTGGGGTCATACTTAAACGACTTCCTGTAATTTTTTGTTGGTCTGTATAGGTTGATGCGAATTTATTATCTCTATCAAAGTAGGCCCATTGAGATCTAAAATCTAAAATATAGCTGTCGTAATCTTTTCTGGCGGAGAGATCAAGTTGAGGCAGTCTTTGATATGCCTTATCCACATATTAAGAACCTGTTTAAAGTCTTGGTTAGTCATCGCAGCTTTAACGCCTCCGCATCCATAGTGGCCACATACAATGATATGTTTTACTTTAAGATGGGTTACTGCATATTCAAGAACGC
>JALRAW010000043.1 GCA_023257975.1 Candidatus Fonsibacter sp. | reverse complement strand
ATATTTAATCTTTTTATAAAATGCGTTTTAATTCCTATTTGATTTAATTGGGATAATAGAAATTCAGAAATTCTGTTATTTAGAACACCTTTACCGTCGATAATTGCTTTCTTTTTATTGTTAAATGCTGTGGCATCATCTTTGAAATATTGAATTAAGGTTCCTTTTTCAGGACCTTCATACAATATTTTTGCTTTTCCTTCGTAGATTTGTTTTCCTTTTGCCATTAGCTTTTAAATACTCTTCCGTAGATAGGATTAATGTATCTTAAATGGGAATTCATGTTGAATAGTTTTTTAAGATCTTCTGTGGATAATTTAGATTTAATTTGTTTATCATTGTTTAAATTATCAAAAAAACTCTCGTTAGCTGACCATGTTTTCATGGCATTTTTTTGAACAATTTTATATGCAAGTTCTCTTGCCATTCCTTTTTGAGTTAATTTAAGAAGAACATTTTGAGAAAAAATAAGTCCATTAAATTTTTCTAAATTTTTTTGCATATTTTTTGGATAAACAACTAAATTTTTTATTACACCAGTAAGTCTTGATAAAACAAAATCTAATGTAATAGTTGCATCTGGGCCGATATTTCTTTCAACACTTGAATGACTAATATCTCTTTCGTGCCATAAAATTATATTCTCTAAAGCTGGGAAAGCATAACTTCTAATCAATCTTGCAAGTCCAGTAATATTTTCAGATAAAACTGGATTTCTTTTATGGGGCATTGCTGAAGAGCCTTTTTGTCCTACTGAAAAATATTCTTCAACTTCTAAAACTTCAGTTCTTTGCAGGTGTCTTATTTCAGTAGCTAATCTTTCAGCAGAAGATGCTATTATCGCAAGTACGCTAAAGAAATAAGCATGACGATCTCTTGGAATTACTTGGGTTGAAATTGGTTCTGCTCTAAATTTTAATTTCTTTGCAACATATTGTTCAATTCTTGGATTGATATGAGCAAAAGTTCCAACAGCCCCAGAGATTGCACAAGTTGATATCTCATTGATTGCTTGCTCCATTCTTTTTTTATTTCTTTTAAATTCTGCATAATAAGTAAGAAGTTTTAATCCAAAAGTTACAGGCTCTGCATGAATCCCATGACTTCTGCCAACACAAACTGTTTTTTTATATTTTATAGATTTTGTTTTTAAAATTTTTAAAAGATCTTCTAAATCTTTTAAAATAATTTTACCTGATTGATAAAGTTGAATATTAAAACAAGTATCTAACACATCAGAGGATGTCATGCCTTGGTGTAAAAATTTTGCTTTTGCACCAACTTTTTCAGTTATTGAAGTAAGAAAAGCAATAACATCATGCTTTACTTTTTTTTCAATTTGATCAATTCTATCAGGATTAATTTTAGCTTTTCTTCTTATTTCTTTGGCAATGCCTTTTGGAATAATTTTAAATTTTTCCATTGCTTCTGCAGCAAAAATTTCAATATCTAGCCAGATTTTATATTTATTTTCAGGTTGCCAAATTTTTGCGATTTTTTCGCGCGAATATCTTGAGATCATTTAGATACGTTATAATTCATTAACACTATTTTATTATAAAGTAAAAATTTCGTATCCATTATCAATTATACCAACTGTGTGTTCAAATTGTGCTGATAAGGATTTGTCTTTTGTAACTGCAGTCCAACCATCTTGTAATACTTTAGTGTGGTATTCTCCTAAATTAATCATTGGTTCAATTGTAAAAACCATACCTTTTTTGATCTTCATTCCTTCACCTTTTTTTCCATAATGTAGAATATTTGGCTCTTCATGAAAATTTTTTCCAATTCCATGTCCACAAAAATCCCTAACTACGGAACAGCCATGAGATTCGGCATAGGACTGAATAGCATAACCAATATCACCTAAAGTAATTCCTGGTTTTAAAATTTTAATTCCTTCCATCATGCTTTCGTAAGTAATTTTAATTAACTTTTCTGCTTTTATAGAAGTATTTCCAACGGAGAATGTTTTGCTAGTGTCTCCATAATATCCATCCAATATTGAAGTGATATCAATATTAACAATATCTCCTTCATTCAAAACTTTATCACCAGGAATCCCGTGACATACTACATGATTAATAGAAGTGCAGATTGATTTTGTATAACCTCTGTAGAATAATGGCGCAGAAAATGCCCCATGATCATTTAGATATTTATTTGCAGCTTCATCAATAAAATCAGTTTTAACACCTGGTTTAATAAGTTTTTCTATATAATCCAAAGCTCTAGCCGCAAGCTCGCCAGCTTTTTTTAAACATTTAAAATCTGTATCATTATATATTTTAACAGAAACAAATCCGTCTTTTTCTATTTTCATTAAAATTTAATTTCTATTTTTTTGTTAAGAATTATTTCTTTATCAGTCACTTTACTTGAATAGCATAAAAATTTAACGCCTTTTTTTTTGGCTTGTATAAAATTTTCATAGTATTTTTGATCGATATCTTTAGATATTTTAAAAAAATTACAATCTTCCCTTTGTATTAGAAATATTAAATAAGCTTGATACTCTTTATCTTTAGCACTAATAAGTTCTAATAAATGCTTTTGCCCCCTAGCAGTTGGAGCATCGGGAAATTCTGCGCAGTCCTTTTCTCTTTTTAAAGTAACATTTTTCACCTCTACAAAAGCTTGTTCCTTTTTATTAGAAACAAAAAAATCAAATCTAGTATTATTATTAAATTTCACTTCTCTCTGAACTTGATCAAAATTTTTAAGTTCTTTTATGTTTTTATTGATTAATGCCTCTTCTACAATTCTATTTGTTAAGTGAGTGTTAATACCGACTTTTTCTTTATTATGCTCTAAGATTTCTAATGTGTATTTTAATTTTCTTTCCGCATTTTTTGATTCAGAAATCCATGCATTTTCACCCTCATTAAGAAGTCCCATCATGGATCCAGAGTTTGGACAGTGAGCTGTAAGAATTTGTTTATTTAATAATACATCTACAAAGAATCTTTTGTATCTTTTTATGAATTTTGTTTTAATTAGAGGACTGTCAAATTTCATTAAAAGTATTAATATCATTTAGATGTCTACACGAAATAAAAAAAAAAGAATTTTTGCTGCTATTTTAATAATTGGGGATGAAATTTTATCCGGCAGAACACAAGATGCTAACACATCTTTTCTTGCTAAATGGCTTAATGAAAGAGGAGTTCAACTAAAAGAAGTTAGAATTATTCCGGATAACCTCAATACAATTGTAACCTCTGTGAATCTTTTAAGAAAAAAATATGACTATTTATTTACAACGGGTGGAATTGGACCAACTCATGACGATATTACGGCTTTTGCGATTTCAAAAGCATTCAAAAAAAAATATGAGTACAACAAAGAAGCTTACCAAATTTTAGAGAAACACTATAAAGATTCTTATTTTAACGAAGCAAGAAAGAAAATGGCTAAGATGCCAAGAGGAGCAGGATTAATTTATAATCCTTCTAGTTCAGCGCCAGGTTTTTACGTAAAAAATGTTTTTACATTACCAGGGGTTCCAACAATTCTGCAATCCATGATGCCTTTTGTAGAACAATTAATTATTGGAGGAGAAAAAGTATACAGTGCAACTGTACAGGCTGATTTACCTGAAAGTAAGATAGGTAAAGATTTAGGAAAGCTACAAAAGAGATTTAAAGATTTAAGTCTTGGTAGTTACCCTTTTTTTCGATCGGGAAAAATAGGTGTTGCGCTTGTTATACGGGGATATTCTGAAAAAAGAATACAAGAGTGCAAAATTATTTTAGAGAAAATTTTAAAGAAAATAAAAAAATATTAATGGATAAAAATCAAGAGTTATCCAAATTAAAAAATTCAATCTTAAAATTTAATAAGAATTTTCCTGGAAAAAATTTAGTTTTTTCAGATGGTAATATAGATGCTAAAGTCATGATAATAGGCGAAGCGCCCGGAAGAACAGAAGATAAATTGCAAAAACCTTTTGTTGGTAGAGCAGGAAAGCTTTTAGATAGTCTTTTGGAGTCTATTCATCTTGATAGATCGAAAGTTTATATAACTAACGTAGTAAATTACAGACCTGATAAGAATAGGAAACCTACGTCTGAAGAAATAAATGAATTTAAAAAACTACTGTTTAAACACATAGAGATTATTTGTCCCAAATATATATTATTGCTTGGACAAACTGCAGCAACTGCAGTTTTGAATCATATTGGTCCATTGGGAGAAGTAAGAGGTAAATGGAAAAATATAAAAATTATTAATTCTTATTTTGATATTTTAACTACTTTTCATCCTGCGTTTTTATTAAGACAGCCTGCTCAAAAAAAATCTACATTGGAAGATTTACTTGAGTTTAAAAGAAAATTAAGTAGTTAATTTATTTATTTCTACTTAACAAGCACTTGTAATTTCATTATAAGCATTACAACACTAAAGCCCTCGTGGTGGAATTGGTAGACACAAAGGACTTAAAATCCTTGCCCTTTTTGGGAGTGCCGGTTCAAGTCCGGCCGAGGGCACCACATTTATGAAATTATTATTTGTTTTTCTGTTATTAGTATCATGTTCTAAAGATGTAAAAGTTCCATTTATTAGCAAAGATCCGCAAAAACCAATAAATGTTATAATTGAGAATGAATTTGATATTACTTATTCATTATCAACATTAGCAAGACAGAATAATGATGTTTGCCAGATGTCTTTGGAGATTAAAAACATTTCTAAAGAAGAAAAAAGAAATTCATTATCAATAGAAGCCTATTCTTTTGCAGATAAAAAATATGAGGCTTTTGTAGTTGAAAAAAGATCAAAACCTAATGAAGTTATAAATTCCACGGTTCAATTTAGTGGAATTAACTGTGGAGATATTAGAAAAATAAATTTCTATAAATAGTGTTACAGGTCTATATTTTTAACTTTTGGTGCGTTCTCTTCTATAAACTTTAGTCTTAAATCAGCATTTTTTCCCATAATATTTGAAATTAATTTGTTTGTTTTTTTATAATCAGTGGTTGGAACAGTTACTCGAATTAAAGATCTGGTCTTAATATCCATCGTTGTTTCTTTTAATTGTTGAGCCATCATTTCACCCAATCCCTTAAATCTACTTATTTCAATTTTAGATCCTTTTTTAAGATTTTTTAACAATTTGTCTTTTTCAATATCGTTTCGCACATAATAAATTTGGTTAGATATAGTAAGTTTATAAAGTGGAGGTACCGCAAGATATAAATGTCCATTTTTAATTAAATTCGGCATCTCGCAAAAAAAGAAAGTTAAAAGAAGACTTGCAATGTGATCACCATCAACATCAGCATCCGTCATAATAATTACTTTTTCATATCTTAAATCTTTATCAATATATTTTTCTCTTCTTTGACAACCGAGTGCCTGAAGTAGATTTGATATTTCATTGTTAGCTAATATTTTCGCAGTATTCGAGTTTTTAACATTTAATATTTTTCCTCTTAGTGGAAGAATAGCCTGAAAATTTCGATCACGTGCTTGCTTTGCTGAACCTCCAGCTGAGTCTCCTTCAACTATAAATAATTCAGTGCCTTCAACTTTTGAGCTGGTACAGTCTGCAAGTTTTCCAGGTAAACGTATCTTTCTCGTTGCGCTTTGTCGTCCAACATCAAGATTTTGATCTAATAGATTTTTTTCTCTTATTTTTCCTTCAATAAAGGTCAGAATAGAATTTGATGCTTTTGGATGTTGGTTAAACCAATCTTCAACTGATTTAGCTATAGATATGTCACAATATTTTTGAATATATGCTGACGATAATCTAGATTTAGTTTGTCCTTCAAATTCTGGATTATTAATAAATACTGAGACAATATAACTAGCATTAGATAGTATTTCATCGGCACTTGCGCTTGCCACTAGTTTGTTATTTTTAAATTTTGCAATTTTTCTTATAGATTTTGAAACACCAGATCTAAAACCCTGTTCATGAGTTCCGCCATTGGTAGTTAGTACTGAGTTACAAAATGAAATTTTAAATTCTGAAATTTCATTATGCCATTGAATAGCAAATTCAAATTTACCTTTATCATCATCAAAATTATTTTTATGGTGACATGTTTTATCATTTATTTTAGTAAAATTTTTAGTTTCACTATCTAGATATTCAACAATACCATCTGGAAAAAAAAGTTTTGCAGTATTAGGTGTGTCATCTTTTCTATTTATTAAAGATCTGTCGCATTCCCAATGTATTGTAATGCCTTTAACTAAATAAGCCTTACTTTTACAAAGATTATATAATTTATTAGGAACAAAACTGAGTTCTTTTCCAAAAATTTCTTTGTCAGGAACAAATGTAACTTGAGTTCCATTTTTAATCTTGGATTTTCCTTTTTTAGTTAATTTATTTAAAGGTTTTCCTTTTGAATAATTTTGCTCAAAAATAGTAGAGTTTTTAAATACTTCTATTTTTAATTTCTCAGACAAAGCATTTACAACTGAAAGACCAACACCATGCAATCCTGCGGAAGTAGAATAAGTTCCTTCTTTAAACTTCCCACCCGAATGTAATGTTGTCATTACTATTTCAAGGGCAGTTTTATTTTTCTTTGGATGTTTATCTAAAGGAATTCCTCTTCCGTCATCGGTTACCGTTAATGATTTATCTTTATTTAATTTTACGTAAATGTTTTTTGCATGACCTGCAGTAACCTCATCCATTGAGTTATCAATAATTTCAGTTGCAAGATGATGGAAAGCAGTTTCGTCTGTACCGCCAATATACATTCCAGGTCTTTTTCTTACAGGTTCTAGACCCTCTAGAATTTCAATATCTTTAGCGGAATAATTATTATTTTTTACCACAATCCAAGCATTAGATTAATTTATATAAAAATATAGACGTAAATTTTATTTAGACAAAAAAAACCCCGTATCTTAAAAATACGGGGTTTTAAAATTTTAAAGTATTGTAATTAGCAGCTGTAATACATTTGGTATTCAACCGGGTGAGGAGTGTGTTCCATGTTATACACTTCCGTCATTTTTAACTCGATGTAAGCATCAATCTGATCATCAGTGAACACTCCACCTGAAGTTAAAAAGGCTCTATCTTTATCTAAGTTTTCTAAAGCTTCTCTTAAAGAACCGCAAACTTGAGGAACTCCTTTAAGTTCTTCAGCAGATAGAGAATATAAATCTTTATCGAATGGTTTTCCTGGATCTATTTTATTTTTAATTCCATCAATACCAGCCATTAACATAGATGCAAAAGTTAAGTATGGGTTCCCAGCAGCATCTGGAAATCTAACTTCAACTCTCTTTCCTTTTGGACTTGAGCTAAAAGGTATTCTGCAGCTTGCTGATCTATTTCTTGCGGAGTAAGCAAGAATTACTGGAGCCTCAAATCCAGGTATTAATCTTTTGTAACTATTAGTAGTTGAATTAGTAAATGCATTTAATGCTTTTGCATGTTTAATAATTCCACCTATATAGTAAAGACACTCTTGAGAAAGGCCTGCGTATTTATCTCCTGCAAAAAGAGGTTTACCAGCTTTCCAGATAGATTGGTGACAATGCATACCTGATCCATTATCTCCCTTAATTGGTTTAGCCATAAACGTTGCAGTTTTTCCAAATGAGTGAGCAACCATTTGAACTGCATATTTATAAATTTGCATATTGTCTGCGTTACGTACCATTGTGTCAAACATTGTACCCAACTCATGTTGAGAAGGAGCAACTTCATGGTGATGTTTCTCAACTTTAACACCCATATCTTTCATCGCTTTCAATGCTTCTGCTCTTAAGTCCTGACAGCTATCCACTGGAGGCACTGGGAAATAACCACCTTTAACAACTGGTCTATGACCCATATTCCCGTTTGGATATTCTTTATCACCGTTGTAAGGGCCTTCGTTACTATCAACTTGGAAAGAAACTTTTTGCATAGTATTAGAAATTTTAACATCATCAAAAATAAAAAATTCTGGCTCAGGACCAAAATAAATTGTATCACCAATTCCAGTGGTTTTTAAATATGCCTCTGCTTTTTTTGCGATAGATCTAGGATCTCTCTCATAATAATCTTTTTTTATAGGATCCATAACATCACAAAATATAACTAGAGTATTATGGGAAGTGAAAGGGTCAACAAAAGCTCTCGATAGATCTGGCTTTAAAATCATGTCAGATTCATTAATTGCCTTCCATCCAGCAATAGAGGAGCCATCAAAAAAAGTTCCATCATTTAGAAAACCTTCATCAATAGTTGTTAAATCCTGAGTCATATGTTGAAGTTTTCCTCTAGGATCTGTAAATCTTAAATCTACAAACTCAATTTCTTTTTCTTTAATTAATTTAAGTATGTCTGAAGCAGCACTCATTAATTTCTCCTTTTATTGATTATTAATCTTGTTTTTTAATTTTTATTGTAGATGTACTATAATTATAAGCAATAAATTCCATTGTTTTTTAGTTATGTCAGGTATGCATAATAGTGTGAGTAAAAATTAAACTGTAGATTGATTTTTAAGAAATGATTTTAAATTCATCGGAAATGAAAGCCATTGAAAAAAAAGAATTTAAATTAAGAAAAAATTCCTTTTCATTAATGCAATCTGCAGGAGAAAAATGTGCCAACTATATATCAAGTAAAGTTTCAAAAAATAAAGAGTTATTAGTTATTTGTGGTCCAGGTAATAATGGAGGAGATGGTTTTATCATTGCCAAAAGTCTTATTAATAAAGGACATAAAGTTAAAATTTTTTTGGTACTCCCATTAAAAAATAAGAGAAAAGATAATTATAAAGCCTTTGAGTGCCTTAATTATAAAGTTTTTAACTTAAAGGACTTGCATAAGGAGCTGAAAAAAAAAACAAACCCAATTATTATCGATAGTATTTTTGGTACTGGTTTAAATAAAAATCTTAGTTCCGATATTAATAATTTAATTAAAATAATAAATAATAAGAAGGCATTTATTTATTCAATAGATATACCCACTGGAATTAGTAGTGATAATGGGCAAATCATGGGTGAGGCGATTAAAGCCAACTTAACATTAGCTCTTCATTGTAAAAAAATAGGACATGTACTTTTTCCTGGGGTTTATTTTTCAGGCATTATAAAAGTTTTAGATATTGGTATTAGAAAATCTTTAAATAAAATCGCAAATAATAAAATTAGGGAAAATAATCCAAATTTATGGATTAATAAAAAATTTCCTTGGAAAAAATATAATTCCCATAAATATTCTAGAGGTAGAGTTTATATTTATGGATCTTTAAAAAATTTTATAGGCGCATCATTATTGTCATCAAGTGCAGCTATTCGTTGTGGGACAGGATCAGTTACAATTGTCGCTAATAAAGATACTATAGACAAATATAATCAAAAGTTTTTTTCGTTATTAAAAGTTGAAATTAACTCAAAAGAAGAGTTTAAAAGACTGTTAAATCATTCATCGATAACTTCTTTTCTTATCGGACCGGGCGTTGGAGTTAATCAAGAAACTATTGAGAATACCAAGCTTATATCTAAATTTGTAAGAAATGTAGTTATAGATGCCGATGCAATAACTTCATTTGCTAAAAATCCTAAAGAATTATTTTTAATTTTAGATAAGAATAAGATTATAACTCCACACGAGGGAGAGTTTAATAGAATTTTTCCAGATCTTAAAAATGTTAAAAATAAAATTGAAAAATCAGTAAAAGCTGCAAAAAAAGCAAATTGTATTTTAGTTTTTAAAGGTCCAGATACAATTATTGCATCTCCAGATGGAAAAGTTTGTATAAATACAATTTCTACAAAAGAACTTGCGGTGATTGGATCCGGAGATGTTTTAAGCGGTATAATTACAAGTCTTGTTGGAAAAAATAAAATGTCAACTTTTGATGGAGCTTGTGCTGGAGTATGGCTACATTCCTATGCTGCAAGAATGGTTAACAAAGGATTGATAGCAGAAGATATTGTTAAGAATTTACCAAAAGCATTAGAGCAGTTAGATAAAAAATATAATTAATCTTATTTGATCTTTGAAGGTACTACTTTGTTATCTTCATATTTTGGGGGAGTATAATTTAGTCCCTTCGGTTGTGTGCTAGTGAATCTAAAATAAATTAGAGAAAAAATTAAAAATAAAAGACTTATTAGTGATAAAGTTATTAAAGGGAATCTTTTGTCAATTTTATTAGTTAAACGAACAAGTAAAAAATAGATTATAAAGGGAAGAACGATAGCGGTGATAATTATTATGTAGCGTATCATTTTAATTCTTTTCTTGCTTCTAAAAGCCAGAGTTTTATTTCTTTCATATTTAACAGAGTATCTAAGTATTTTTTCAAAGTAGGTGATAATTTTACATTATAAATCTTAAATCTAAACATTACAGGAGCGTACATAGCATCTGCTATACAAAATTTTTTAAACATAAATGGACCTTTAGATTTTTTAAGACAATTTTCAATAATTTTTTTAGCTCTAGTTATTTCATTCGATGTTTCTTTATTATTTTGAAATTTCAGATTTTTTTCTAAAAAATTCATACTTAAATTTTTTCTTAGATTGTTAAAACCGCTGTGCATTTCAGAAGAGATATTTCTGGCCATTATTCTGTTAATTTTATTTTTGGGCCATAAATTTTTATTTTTAAATTTTTCTGCCAAGAATTCACAAATTGATAGAGAATCCCATATTTTTATTTTTCCATAGATTAAACAAGGAATTTTTCCAGAAGGTGAAAATTTTAATATATTTTTTTTTGTATTTTTGTTTCTTAGTTTAATTTTGATTTCGGCAAATTGAATATTAAAATATTTTAACAATAACCAGGGTCTTAATGACCATGTTGAATAAATTTTATCACCTAGGACTAGTTTGAATTTCATAATTTTATGTGCTTTTTATATAAGCAAATCCTATTCTTTTGCATCTTATATTTCGTAAATAAATCCTAGAAAGCATTTAATAATATAGTTATATTCGCCATTCGAAATTTAATTAATATTAGAGCGGGAGTGGTGGAACGGTAGACACGCCAGTCTTAGGAACTGGTATCGAAAGATGTGAAGGTTCAAGTCCTTTCTCCCGCACCATGTAGTATATGAAAGTAACAGTATCAGAAACTAAAGGCCTAAAAACTAATCTTAATGTTTTAGTTAAAAAACAAGAGATTGATAAAAAAATAGAAGAGAGAGTTGTTGAATTACAGAAGACAGTTAACATTAAAGGTTTTCGACCAGGAAAAGCGCCAATAAATTTATTAAAAAAGCAGTTTGCACAAGCATTGTATGGAGAAGTTTTAGAAAAAATTTTACAAGACAATACTTATCAAGCACTAAATGATAATAAAATTAAACCTGCTAGTCAGCCTAAAATTGAAATCAAATCTTCTGGTGAAGATAAAGATTTAGAATACACAATTTCTGTAGAAAAAACTCCAGACATAAAAAAAATTGAGTTAGAAAAAATAAATCTTACTGATTATAAATTAAAAATAGAAAAAAAAGATTTGGAAGAAAGAATTAATTTATTAGCAGAAGGTCAAAAAAAATATTTATTATACATTAATAATCTAAATGATTTAAAACAATTTGTGTTTGAAAAGAAAACAAATAAATTTGTTAATAAAATTGCTTCAGAATTAGTTAATAGTGGAAAAATTGTTAATAGTAAAAGATTAACTGATAGTAAAGTTGTAGAAAATGAAATACTTAAATTACACTAAAAATTATACT
>JALRAW010000008.1 GCA_023257975.1 Candidatus Fonsibacter sp. | reverse complement strand
GCTTGTACAGCATCATCGGCAGACTTTTCAAATAAGGCCATGATGGCATCGCCTATATATTTGTCAATAAATCCATTGTTTTTGTGTATGACGGGTCCCACTTTACTCAAATAGGAGTTTAAAAATTTGAATTTATACAGAAGTGTGGTAAGGTTAGTGATGAAGAAATGTATCACGTATTTAATATGGGTATTGGTATGGTATTTATAATGAATAAGAAGTATGCGGATAAATTTTTAAAAGAAAGTAAAAGTTTAAATTATAAGTCTTATATTATTGGACATGTAGAGAGTGGAAAATGTGAAGTAAAAATTATTTAAAGTTGACCCGCCTTTTATGGCGGGTTTTTTACTATATATGTCTATGACCAAGAAGTGTATTTATTCCAAGTTTATTGACATGAAGAATGAAATAATGAAACACAAATGGATTGAAAGTGAAAAAGCTGGAAAAGACATTGGTTTTGAAAAAGCGTTGGTAGACTGGATTGAAAAACACCGAACTGGTTGGGTAACTTACAAAATAAAATAATATGGATACGACAAGAAGAACTTTTTTAAAGTCTGGTTTACTTACTAGTACGATTGGATTAAATTTAAACGCAGCATCTAAACAACCTGTAAATGACCCTACTTGTGGTCCTGCGTTTGGTGGTAAAAGATTTAAATTTACAAATGAACCACAAAGAATTCGTAAAAGTTTTTATGATTTGAGTGATGACGAATTGAAGAATTTGTGTCGTGCAGTTGGACAAGCTGTTCAAAATATGAACTTGATTTTTGGAATTGAAGAAACTGCAGGCTTACAATTAAAAGCAAATTATTTTTAAAATCTAACAATATGTCTTTATTCAACGTTTATCCTGTAAATCCTATCACCATTACGAAAGCTGCAGGCAGTCGCGTTTGGGACGATAAGGGGCAGGAATATTTAGACATGTATGGTGGACATGCAGTCATTAGCATTGGTCACACACAACCTCATTGGGTAAAGCGTATCGAAGATCAATTGCACGCCATTGCGTTTTATTCTAATTCAGTAGTGATGCCAATTCAAGAAGAGCTTGCAACTGCTTTGAATGAAATTAGCGGAAAAAAAGATTTTCAATTGTTCTTATGTAATAGTGGAGCAGAAGCGAATGAGAATGCATTGAAACTAGCATCTTTCCATACAGGCAGAAAAAAAATTATTGCATTTAAGAAATCTTTCCACGGACGCACTTCATTGGCAGTAGCAGCTACTGATAATCCAAATATTGTTGCTCCCGTGAATGAAACTGATCATATTATATTTTTACCTTTCAATGATATACCAGCTTTGCAAGCTTGTTTTGCGGAACAAGGTTCAACCATTGCAGCGGTCATTATTGAAGGTATACAAGGAGTTGCAGGAATTTATGAGGCAAGTGAAGCTTTTTTAAAAGCAATCAGAAAATGTTGTGATGATTACTGTGCTGTATATATTGCAGACAGCGTGCAATGCGGTTATGGCCGGTCAGGTAAATTTTTTGCACATGATTTTGCAGGTGTGAATGCTGATATTTATGCTATGGCAAAAGGCATGGGTAATGGCTTTCCTATCGGAGGTATTTTGATAGCACCTCATATTCAAGCAAAATTTGGTATGTTGGGTACTACTTTTGGAGGAAATCCATTAGCATGCGCTGCTGCATTAGCTGTGATTGAAGTAATGCAAAAGGATCATTTAATAAAAGCTGCTGAAGAAAAAGGGAAATATTTAATCAATGCTTTAAAAAACACAAAGGGGGTTAAAGTAGTTCGAGGACGCGGATTAATGATTGGCTTTGAAATGGAGTCGGGACTAGAAGATGTCCGCAAGGTACTGTTGAATGATTTTAAAATATACTTTGCTAGTCTTCATCAACTTGGATCGATTTTTTTAATATTTTCGATAATTTATCTGTTTTACCAAGTATCTGTCTTGCAAAAATAATAAAATTTACCTTAATCCATTTGACATAATTATAGCCAAAATATATTTATTCCGTTCCTTTATGACTGAATTTATAAAAAAAAAAGAAGTTAAAAAAAATTGGTATAAGATTGATGCAACAAATTTAATTGTTGGCAGACTAGCTTCTGAAATCACTAAAATTTTAAGAGGAAAGAAAAAAACAAGTTACACTCCGAATATGGATGATGGAGATTTCGTCATTGTAACGAATGCAAGAAAAATAAAATTTACTGGGAAAAAATTTTCTAAAAAAATCTATTATAAACATACTGGCTATCCAGGCGGTATTAAAGAAACAACACCAGATAAAATTTTAGATAAAGATCCTTCAAGAATTATTAAATTAGCAGTTAAAAGAATGTTACCGAAAGGTCCGCTTGGCAGAAAACAACTTGGAAATTTGAAAGTTTATAATGATGATAAACATCCACATGAAACTCAAAAAGCGATAGATTTTGATTTTAAATCTATCAATAGAAAGAATTATTTAAATTAATTATGGTTCAGAGTTTAGCTGTTTCAAATAATAGATTTTATGCAACTGGAAAAAGAAAAAGTTCAATTGCACGTGTTTGGTTAAAAGAAGGTTCAGGAGCTATTTTAGTAAATGGAAAAAAATATAACGAATATTTTAAACGACCTGTTCTTCAAATAAGCATTGAGAAGCCATTTAATAGTATTAATAAAAATGGTGGATATGATGTTATGTGTACTGTCAAAGGTGGTGGTTTAACCGGTCAGGCGGGCGCTGTGTCTTTAGGCATATCTAAGGCATTATTTGCTTTAGATGGAACATTGAGAAAAACATTAAAAAAAGAAAAGTTATTAACAAGAGATTCAAGAAAAGTTGAAAGAAAAAAATACGGACAGAGAAAAGCTCGAAGAAGATTTCAGTTTTCTAAACGATAGTCTACTCAGACTAATTTTAGTCTTTAAGTCATTTACAACTTCTTATAAATACTGTGCATGTCCGAAAAATATAACGTTTTAATTAATGGAGCTTCAGGTTTTGTTGGTTTAGAACTTATTAAAATATTAAGTAATCATAAATTCATTAATCTTAAATACTTATGCTCAAGAGGTTCTATTGGAAAATCAATTAATTCTTTTTTAAAAAATAAAATTAAAAAAAAATTACCATTAATCTCTGATATTAAAAAAGCTGATTTGAATGATGTTGATATAATTTTTTCAGCACTCCCACATGGGGAAGCGCAGTTATTATCTAATAATATTTCTCCCCATCATATTTTAATCGATTTATCAGCAGATTTTAGATTTTCAGACATTAAAGTATACGAAAAATGGTATGGCCTTAAACATTATGCGGCCGATAATCAAAAATATTCAGTTTATGGTCTGTCTGAATTTGCAAAAAATGATATTGAAAAAAGTAATATAATATCTTGTCCTGGGTGTTATCCAACTTCAGCTCAGTTAGCGCTAATTCCTTTATTATTGAAAAAAATAATTAAAA
The DNA here is from genome assembly GCA_023257975.1 of Candidatus Fonsibacter sp. Classification (GTDB taxonomy): domain Bacteria; phylum Pseudomonadota; class Alphaproteobacteria; order Pelagibacterales; family Pelagibacteraceae; genus Fontibacterium; species Fontibacterium subtropicum. The sequence goes on along the minus strand of JALRAW010000008.1, from coordinate 4,504 downwards.
CTTCAAAAATAATTATAGATTCTAAATCTGGTTATTCAGGAGCGGGGAAAAAAACTGCTGATAAAAAGCTTTATCCTAATATTAATAAAAATATTGCAGTTTATGGAGTTGGCCATCATAGACATATGCCTGAAATCGATCAGGGTTTAAAATTGTTTGGAAAAGTTTCTGGTAATTTAAAAATTGAATTTACTCCACATCTTATTCCAACTTTTAGAGGAATAGTAACAACCATATATGCTGATCTTAACAAGAATATGAATGTTAAAAAAATTCATCAATATTTAACTAAATTTTATAAGAACAGTAATTTCGTGAAAATTTTACCATATGGAAAATTTGTAAATACAAATAATGTTAATAATACTAACAATTGTAATATTAATATTTTTCCAGGAAGATATAAAAATCAATTAATTATTGTAAGTTCTATTGATAATTTAGTTAAAGGAGCTGCAGGACAGGCAGTTCAAAATATGAATATAAGATTAGGTTTGAAAGAAACTGTAGGATTAGAATAATGAATTTTAAAGATAATTATAATATTGCAATTGTCGGTCTTGGAAATATTGGTTCAGAGGTTTACAGACATCTAGTTAAGAATAAGAAAGTTATCGAAACAAATACAAATTCAACTTACCAAATAAAATATATTTCCGCTAAAACGATTAATAAGAAAAGAGGATTTAGCATTCCAAAAAAAATGTGGGTTAAAAATCCTTTAGCGTTAGTTAAAAAAGATGACGTAGATATTATTATTGAGTTAATTGGTGGAGCTGATGGTGTAGCTAAAAAATTAGCATTTGCGACATTAAACAATAACAAACATTTCGTTACAGCTAATAAAGCTTTAATATTTAAACATGGCAATGAACTTGCAAAAATTGCAGAAAAAAATTCAGTAAATTTATTATTTGAAGCATCTGTCGGCGGTGGAATACCTATAATCAAGTCTATAAAAGAAAGTTTAGTAGGTAATAAATTATTTCATATTTATGGAATATTAAATGGAACAACAAATTTTATTTTAACTGAAATAGAAAGAACTAAAAAAAGTTTTAAAGAGATTTTGCTAAATGCACAAAAACTTGGTTATGCTGAAACAAATCCTAAACTTGATCTTAATGGAGATGATGTTAAATCCAAAATATCAATATTAAGTGCATTGTGTTTTAAAACTAAAATAATCAACAAGAGTTTCTTAACAGAGGGAATTGAGCAGATTGATCTAGAAGATGTTGAGTATGCTCATAAATTTAAATACAAGATAAAACTTCTTGGAATTTCTGAAATCATTGATAATAAAATTAAGCAAAGAGTTCACCCTTGTTTAATTTCAAAAGATTCTGATCTTGCAAAAATCAATGGGGCCAATAATGCAATAATGGTTGAGGGCAATCCAGTTGGCAAAATAGTTTATCAAGGTCTTGGTGCTGGCAAAGGTCCAACTACTTCATCTATCATTTCTGATTTAAATTCAATTCTTAAAGGAAATATAACCCTACCATTTGGTTTTAATCACTCTGATGCAAAAGAGTTTAAAATGTTTGATTTTAATAATCACATTTGTAAATTTTATTTAAGAATAGTTGTTAAAGATAAACCGGGTGTTTTATCTAAAATTACATCAATTTTATCATCACATAAAATTTCTATACAAAGCATATTGCAACAGCCCTTAAGTAACGCGAAATTTGCTAATTTAGTTATCATTACTCATAATGCTAAAGAGAAGGATATGAAATTAGCGTTAAAGAAAATTTCTAAAGAAAAATTTATAAGTAAAAAAATTACGATGATCAGAATTAGAAATGAAAAAAAATTATGATTATCGACGATGGTTTTGTAGATTTATTTGTAAAAACCACTAGCGAAGCTGCTTACGCATCATCATTATTAAAAGGTAAAGGTGATAAAATTGCTGCAGATCAAGCTGCAGTCGATAAGATGAGACTTTTCCTTAATAATATCCCTATGAAAGGAAAAATTGTCATAGGAGAGGGTGAGATGGATGAGGCCCCAATGCTTTATATTAATGAATTAGTCGGGACAGGAGTGGGGGAAGAACTTGATATAGCCGTTGATCCATTGGAGGGGACAAATTTAACTGCTAAAAATTTACCAAATGCAATGTCAGTTCTTGCAGTATCTAAAAAAAATAATCTCTTGCATGCTCCAGATACTTATATGGAAAAAATTGCTGTTGGAAAAAATATTAAAGAAGGAGTAATCGATCTTGATTTTGGAATATCAAAAAATCTTAAAAATTTAGCTGATTTTAAAAATACAACGCCCGATAAATTGACTATCTGCCTCTTAGAAAGAGAAAGACATGATCATATAGTTAAAGATGCTAAACAACTGGGTACTAAAATTAAATTTATTTCAGATGGAGATGTGGCTGGAGCTATTTATGCAGGTATTGAGGAATTTAAAGTAGATATATATTTAGGCATAGGAGGAGCACCAGAGGGTGTCCTTGCTGCTGCTGCAATTAAATGTTTAGGAGGGCAGTTTCAGGCAAGATTAGTTTTAAGTAATGAACATGAAATTGATAAGGCTAAAAAAATGGGAATAAAAGATTTGAAAAAGAAATATTATATTAACGACATTGTAAAAGATGATGTTTTATTTTGTGCAACTGGGGTAACCGGTGGAGATTTGCTTCAAGGGATTAAGATTTTAGATAATGGTTTTTATCAATCAGAAACCTACGTTTTGCATCACGCATCTAAACTTAATAAAAAAATTATAAATAAATTTAAAATATGAAATACCAGTCCATCACTGGTAAAGAATGGATTTTATCCAATTATAGCGAAAACCTAGCATTAGAAATTTCTCAAAAGTTTGGAATTGATAATTTTTTGTCAAAACTTTTATCGATTAGAAAAATTACACCTGAGAGCTGTCAGTCATATTTAAATCCTAAGATTAAAGAATTCATGCCAAACCCAAGTGTTTTAAAAGACATGGATCTTGCTGTGGATGCTCTTATTAAAGCTATTAAAGAAAATAAAAGGATTTGCATTTTAGGTGACTATGACGTGGATGGCGCTTCCTCTACAGCGCTTATTGTAAATTTTTTAAAAAATATACACTCTAACTATTTTATTTATATTCCAGACCGTCAGATTGATGGTTACGGTCCATCTATAAATTCATTAAAGAATATTATTGAGAAAAAAGGTGAATTTTTAATTACCGTTGATTGTGGAACTACATCTTTTGAAGCTCTTGAATATGCTAATACTAATAACATTGATGTTCTTGTTATTGATCACCATCAAGCAGAAATTAAACTTCCTAAATGTAAAGCCTTAGTAAACCCTAATCAAATAGATGATAAATCGAATCTTGGTTATTTATGTGCAGCTGGTGTTTCTTTTTTATTTATTGTCGCCTTGAATCGCACACTTAGAGAAAGTAAATTTTATAAAGATAAAAATATTAATGAGCCAGATTTATATGATTATTTAGATTTAGTTGCTTTAGGAACAATTTGCGATGTCGTTCCTTTAATCAATCTAAATAGAGCCTTTGTTTATCAAGGAATACAAATATTAAAGAAGAGAAAAAACTTAGGAATAAAAACTTTAATAGATGTCTCTGACATAAAAGAAAGTCCTGATACTTATCATATTGGTTTTTTATTAGGACCTAGAATCAATGCCGGTGGAAGAATAGGCCAATCTGATCTTGGTGCAAATTTGCTAACATCTGATGATCCAAAGAAAAGTTATGAGATAGCAACAACCTTAGATTCATTAAATAAAAAAAGAAAAACGATAGAGGAAGATATTTTAAATGAGGCTTATTTACTTGCAGAAAAAGAAAATAATAATGAAGTAATAGTGGTAGCGAATAAGTTTTGGCACGAAGGATTAATTGGTATTATTGCTAGCAGAATTAAAGAAAAATTTTTTAAACCTACCATAGTTATTTCATCTACAAAAAATATTGCAAAAGGGTCCTGTAGATCTGTTTTTGGATTTGATATTGGCCTTGCTATTTTAGCAGCTAAACAGAATGGAATTCTTATAAAGGGAGGAGGTCATAAGATGGCTGCCGGTTTTAGTATTGAAGAGGGCAAAATAAATGATCTTAAAAATTTTTTAATATCTAAATTTAAATCGTTAAAACCAAATTTTATTCCAAATAACTTTATAGAGATTGATAGTATTTTATCAGCTAATGCTGTTAATGAAAAAACTTATGAAGAAGTAAGTAAATTAGGACCGTTTGGATCAGGAAATTCTGAGCCTAGATTTATTGTGGAAGATTTATCATTAATTAAAATAAACTTTGAAAATGATTTTTTATTAAAAGTTATATTTAAAAATAGTAGCGGTCTTTATTTACATGGAATTTGTTTTAAAAATAATAAAGAAAAAATAATTGATTATCTAAAAAATTTTAAAAATCATAAATTCCATATAGCTGGAAAACTAAGTTGTAATGATTGGAATAAACAAAGAGTTATTGAATTTGTTATTGAAGATAT
>JALRAW010000187.1 GCA_023257975.1 Candidatus Fonsibacter sp. | reverse complement strand
ATTCTTTTGCAGCAGATGAAAGCATTACACCTGGCGTATCATTGTTTCCAAATACTAATGGTCTTTCTATTGAACCAGAAGAGATTAAAACCTCTTTTGCTCTTATGTACCAAAGCCTTTGCTTAGGATGAAATTTTTTTTTAATTTTTAAAGCTTCAGAAATATTTGCAACCCAGAAATCTCTACATTTATTTTTAATTAAGAATTTTGCAATTTCAATATCTCCAAGACCATACGCATTAGCTTTTATTACTGGACAAATAGTTTTTTTTGAAAATTTTTTAATAATATTAAGATTATTTTTAATATTATTTAAATTGATAATAAGTTTTGAATGCGAATATTGCATTCATGATTAATTATCAAATTTTATATTATTTGCATCTTTAAACTTGGTATAAGCACTTTCAAATTCTAAATTAATTATACCTGTAGGGCCGTGTCTTTGTTTGCCAATTATTACTAGTGCTTGATTATGCACTTGGCTCATTTTTTCTTGCCATGTTATATGCTCAGCTGTTCCAGCTTGAGGTTCGCTTTTTTCTAAATAATATTCTGGTCGATATACGAACATAACCACATCAGCATCTTGTTCAATTGAACCTGACTCTCTTAAATCTGATAATTGAGGTCTTTTATCATCTCTTTGCTCTACCGCTCGAGATAATTGAGATAATGCCAACACAGGAACACTTAATTCCTTAGCTAATGCTTTTAGTCCTTGAGTTATTTCTCCAATTTCCTGAACTCTACCTTCGTATTTAAAATTTCCTGTAGTCATTAATTGTATGTAATCGACAACAATTAAATCCAGACCATGAAGTCTTTTAATTCTTCTCGCTCTATTTGCTAATGTAGAAATTTTAATAGCAGGGGTTTCATCGATATAAAGAGGAAGGTCATTAATATTTTTTGAAGCTTCAATAAATTTTTCTAAATCTTCCTGAGTAATTTTTCCTCTTCTTATATCATTTGATCTAATTCTTGATTGTTCAGCTAATATTCTAGTTGATAATTGCTCAGAGGACATTTCCAAGGAAAAAAATGCAACGGAAGACTTTCCCTGTTTGTTTTCCATTATTTTTTTTGCAGCATAGAAAGCGATATTAGTTGCAAGTGCAGTTTTTCCCATTGAAGGTCTACCAGCAATGATAATCAGATCTCCTTTGTGCATTCCTCCAAGCCTCTCATCTAAATCACGAAGTCCTGTTGGCACACCAACTATACCTTCATCATTTTTAAAAGCGCGCATTGCCATATCAACGGTTTCGCCAAGAGCTTTTTCAAAAGACATATATGATCTGTCAAATTTTCCCCTTTCAGCAAGATCAAATAGTTTTTTTTCAGTTCCTTCTATTAATTGTTCAGCAGTATGCTCTAAATTTTTGTTATTAGCTTCTGTTAATGTGTTCTCAGACAATTCAATGAGCTTTCTTCTCAAATGAAGATCATAAATTACTTTCGCATAATCTTTAGCTTGAAAAGCAGAAGTTGAAAGTCTTGTAAGTTTTGCAATGTATTCATTGCCACCCAACTCCTTTAATGATTGGTCATTTTCTAGATAATTTTTTAAAGTAATAGGACTTGCAAGCAATCCTTTGCTTATTAATTTATTTAAATAATGAAATATTTTTTGATGAATAGGGTCGAAGAAGATATTTTCATTAACAATAGTAGAGATTTCATCAAATATTTCATTATTTACTAAAATTGATCCTAATATTATTTGTTCCGCCTCTATATTATTGGGTAATTCTTTAGTGGTGTTTAAAATTCTAATATTTTCTGCGCTCATAGAAATATTTAAATTTATTTAGGTTACGAGTATAGAATAATTTTTGAAAAAATAGTGTGGATAAGTTTATAACTTTTTGGCTAAACTATTTTTTCAACGGAAACAACTTTTACTTTTATTGAAGCTTGAACATCGGCATGTAAATTTATTATTACCACATAATCACCAATTCTTTTAATTTGCTCTTTAAGTTCAATCATATTTGCTGAAATATTTTTAAAATTATGCGTTTCTAAATTTTGAATAATTTCTTTAATAGTTAAAGAGCCGTATAAAGCTCCTCCTTCCATTGAATTTTTAGTTATTTTTAATTCAAATTTATCAATTTCTTTTTGAATTTTTACAGCTTCATTTTTTAGTTCGTTATTCTTTTTATTTAGTTCTTCTCTTCTTTTTTCAAAAATAGCTAAATTTTCTTTTGAAGCAACAAGTGCCTTATTATTTTTTAAAAGATAATTTCTAGCAAAACCATTTGCAACTTTCACTTTGCTGCCAATTTTTCCTAATTTTTTAATATTTTCTAAAAGAATAACTTCCATGATTAATCCGCTACAAATGGTAATAAAGCTAATATTCTAGCTTTTTTTATTTCATTAGATAACTCCTTTTGTTTTGCATAACAAACAGAAGTTATTCTGCTAGGTAACATTTTTCCAGTTTCAGATATATATTTTTGAAGTAACTTTAAATTTTTGTAATTAATTACTGGAGCATCTTTCCCACTCAAAGGACAATCTCTTGTAAATTTAGTGGTTGCTTTTTGGAAAAGCATTAAATTTGAATTATTATTCTTTTTAGTCTTTTTAATATTTTTTCTTTTCATTATTTACCTTCTTCTTTTTGAACTAATTCTGAGTTTTCCTCAGGAATATTTTTTATTCTAATAGTCATAAATCTCAAAATATTTGAATCAATTCTTTCAATTTTTTCTAGTTCTTGGACAATTACCGGCTCCCCAGAAAAGTATAAATTTGTATAATACCCTTTTTTAAAATTTTTAATTGGATAAGCTAACTGTCTAAGACCCCAATTCTCTTTTTTTTCAATTTTACCTTTATTTTTTTTTATAAGATCTTCAATTTTTTGATGAAGATCCGAAAGATCTTTATTATTTAAGCTTTGAGACGCTATGTATGTGTGTTCGTAATAATTCATTTTAACTTATGGTTGCTTTTAATTAGCATCCCAACCTTAATATTAAAGTCGAGAAAGTCAGGGCAATATATAATTTTTTTTTTTTAATACAACAGTGTTAATTTTGTTATAATTACTTACTTAATTATCTTAATTATGAGAGCAATCGTATTTCCAGGGCAGGGATCACAGTATGTTGGCATGGGAAAAGATTTCTATGATGTGTTTAGTGAAGCTAAAGAGGTTTTTCATGAGGTCGATGATGCTTTGGATTTTAAATTATCAAATATTATTTTAAATGGACCTAAAGAAACTTTAGATCTTACTGAAAACACCCAACCAGCCATAATGACTGTAGGGGTAGCTATTTATAAAACTTTACGAAAACAAAAAATAAATGATTTAAAAGATTATAGTTTTTTTGCAGGACATTCTTTAGGAGAATATACCTCATTGATCTGTTCAGACTCTTTAACTTTAAAAGATGGTGCCAAAATTTTAAAAGAAAGAGGAAAATCAATGCAAGAAGCTGTTCCATTGAATGTTGGGGCTATGGCGGCTGTATTAGGGGCAGAAATAGATTTAATAAATGAAGTGATAAATAATAATAAATCTATTGAAGGGGTTGCTGAAATTTCAAACGATAATTGTCCAGGTCAGATAGTTATAAGTGGAAACAAAGAAAAAATTAATAAGATAGTAGACGATTTAAAAAATACTTATAGTAAAAAAGCAATACTCTTACCGGTTAGCGCTCCATTCCATTGTTCTTTAATGAAGCCTTCAGCGGATAAGATGAATCAAATTTTAACAAAAACAAACTTTTCTAAACCAAAAATTAATATTGTTTCTAATGTAACAGCTAAGACTATTGATAATTTTAAAGAAATACCCTCCTTGCTAACAAAACAAATTACTCATCACGTCAGATGGAGAGAAACTATAGATTTAATGACAAAAAATGGTGTAAAACATTTTATTGAAATAGGACCAGGGAAAGCATTAACGGGTATGATAAAAAGAATAGGGAAAGAACTTACAACAACTACAATTGATAATATAACTCAATTTAATGAATTTAATTAATTTAAAAAATAAAAAAGTTTTTATAACTGGAGGTACCGCCGGCATTGGTTTATCTATATTAGAAAGTTTTTATAAATTAGAGGCCGATATATTTACCATTGGAACAAATGTTGAAAATCTTAAGACTATTCAAAGTAATTTTCCAAAAATTAAAACTGTTAATTTCAACTTAGAAAATCATCAAAAAATTGAAGAGTTAGTAAAAGAAGCAAAAGATAAATTAGGAGGGTTGGACATAGTTATTAATAATGCAGGAATCACGAAAGATAATCTTGCGATTAGAATGTCTGATGAAGAATGGAATAAGGTAATTAATATAAATTTAACCGCTGTATTTTTGATTTGTAAATATTCTATTAAAGCAATGATGAAACAAGATGCAGGATCTATAATTAATATTAGTTCAATCGTAGGTCATACAGGTAATTTTGGACAAGCGAATTATTCAAGTGCAAAAGCTGGAATAGTTGCAATGTCTAAAAGTCTTGCAAAGGAATATGCGAAAAAAAATATTAGAATAAATTGTATTTCACCAGGGTTTATCGATACAAAAATGACTAAGAATATCAATGAAGAGTTCAAAAAGAAACTTATAGAGAATATACCAATGGGAAAATTAGGCACAGGTAACGATATTGCTAATTGTGCTCTTTTCTTGGCTTCAGATCTTTCTAGTTATATTACAGGCGAAACCATCCATGTTAATGGTGGGATGTATATGGCTTGATTTATTTAATTTATTC
>JALRAW010000170.1 GCA_023257975.1 Candidatus Fonsibacter sp. | reverse complement strand
AGATATGGAGAAATAGTTTTCTATTAAAAAAAATATTAAACCACTTGTGCTTTACAAGTGGTTTTTTTGTGTTTACAAATTCAAAAACCACTTTCATAAAGTTGTAAGATTTTATTACATCAGTTAATTTAAATTTGGAATTGATCTTAAACTAAAAAGTTGTTCTATCGGCTGATGTGTTGGACCGTCTTCTCCAAGCCCAATAGAGTCATGCGTTAGCACATATATTACTCTTTGTTTCATTAAAGCAGCTAATCTAATTGAAGGCTTGCAATAATCTGAGAATATTAAAAATGTTCCACCATAGGGAATGGTGCTTTGATCTAGAGCTAAGCCATTCATTACACCACACATACCATGTTCTCTGATTCCATAATGAATGTAACTCCCATTAAAATTATTAGCCTTGATTATCTTTTGTGATGATGATTTTGTATTATTAGAACCAGTTAAATCTGCAGAACCTCCTATCAGTTCTGGTATAAATGTTGTGATTGCTTCAAGGCATGCTTCTGAAGATTTTCTTGTTGCAATAGGTTTTGAGTTTTCAAAAAATTTATCTTTAATTTGGCTAATTTTCTCATTAAAATTTTTAGGCAAGTTACCAGACTTAATTCTTAGAAGTTCCTCTTTTTTATTTTTTTCTAACTTATCAAAATTCTTTTTCCAATTTTCTTCATGTTTTTTTCCGGTAATAATTAACTTTCTCCATTCTTTTAAAATATTTTCAGGTACTTCAAATGGTACAGATGACCATTTTAATTTTTTTCTAACCAAATCAATTTCAGCACTTCCCAAAGGACTTCCGTGAACGGAAGCCGTATTACTTTTATTTGGGGAGCCATAACCAATTATAGTTTTACAAGATATAACTGTTGGTTTTTTTGCTCTTTGTGCTTTATTAATAGCTTTTGAAATTTGATTATAATCATGGCCATTAATTTCAATTAAATCCCAATTATAAGAAGCAAATCTTTTTTTATAATTGTCAGAAATGCTAAGATTTGTATTGCCATCTATAGAAATAGAGTTGTTATCAAAAAATAATATTAAGTTTTTAAGCTTTAAGTGTCCGGCTAAACTCATAGCTTCATGGCTAATGCCTTCCATTAAACATCCATCACCCGCGATAACATAGGTTTTGTGGTTGCAAATTTTATCACCAAATTTTTCTCTATTAATTTCTTCAGCTAAAGCAAAACCAACAGCATTAGCTATACCTTGTCCTAAAGGACCGGTAGTTGTTTCTATTCCAGAGTCTTTTTCATACTCAGGATGACCAGCGCAAATAGAGTTTAATTGTCGAAAATTTTTAATATCTTCAATAGTAATAGTTTTATAACCAGACAAATATAAAACAGAATAAAGCAACATCGATCCATGACCTGCTGATAAAACAAATCTATCTCTATTAAACCAAGAAGGATTATGTGGATTAAATTTTAAAAATTTATTAAAAAGAATCGTTGTTACATCAGCCATACCCATAGGCATACCAGGATGACCGGAATTTGCTTTTTGCACTGCGTCAATTGACAAAAATCTTATTGCATTAGCTAGATCTGAGTAATTATTTTTTTTTCAGTAACCATACCACTTCATGTCATGTGCCGTCGATGCTTATTATTTCCTGCTGCTGTCACTCGCCGCCACTGTATTAAATTATCCACCACCATCACTCGTCGCCACAGTGAGTGCTAAAACGACATCCAGCGTTGAGTGATGCATACAATACAAAAAAATCACTATCTTGCCTACAATCTTCGACGGTCGGATTGAGCCACATCAACTCAGAGAAGTAGGGAGAAGTAACATTATCAACTAGGTGAGAACAACATGAAGTTAGTACATTACTAATTTGTCACCACGTACTCATGTTTTATCAATAAACATTAACCTAATACTATAATTCCCTCTTTGTCTTTGTCCCTGCTCTATTCAGATAATTGTGGGGAATAAACATCTTTCCCAGCGGCTATAACACTTGACAGTTGTGCGTCTTCCTCATTACACGGCGAGCAGGAATCATTTGGATGCGCAAGGTGCCAACAGCTCATGCCCATGACGAATCTCCGCTCATTCACCTCTCCTATTTCAGTGTAATACGCTGGAGCATCACGTCTACGTAATTTCTTGGATAGAGAAGGAAACTCCTGTCTTAGCCTGGGACCATCTTCACCATTGAGTAAATTAATTATTTCTTCTCGGCGGTCGTGATCAAAACACAGAACCTGTGTTGTAACCCTGCGGCACTTACAGAGATCACAGGAATAGCTGCTTTAATTATAACTC
>JALRAW010000080.1 GCA_023257975.1 Candidatus Fonsibacter sp. | reverse complement strand
AGATTGCATTAATGAAAAGGAATTTTTTCTTAATTTAAATTCTTTTTTTTCAATGGCTTTCATTTCCGATGAATTTAAAATCATTACTATAGTAACATTGTTCAAATAGCAATAAATCATAAATTTGAATTAAAGTTATTTATAAATTTCATTATGATTGAATCTGAAAAATTATTACAAAATAAAATTAAAAAAGCAGTAATTAAAAAAGGAGTTAAATTAATTTCTTCAGACTCAATTTATTTATCATCAGACACAAAATTTGGAAAAAATGTTTTAATCGAACCTTATGTTGTCATCGGTAAGGGTGTTAAAATCGGAAATAATGTTAAAATTTTAAGTTTTTCATATATAGAGAAAACAAAAATTGGAAACAATGTAACTATTGGACCATTTGCAAGATTAAGACCCGATACAGTTTTAGATGATAATTCTAAAATTGGAAATTTTGTTGAAATTAAAAAATCTAGAGTTGGGAAAAATTCTAAAGTTAACCACTTAAGTTATATTGGAGATTCAGTGTTAGGAAAAAATGTTAATGTTGGCGCTGGAACAATTACTTGCAATTATGATGGTAAAAATAAATATAAAACTAAAATTTTAGATAATGCTTTTATAGGGTCAAATAGTTCATTAGTTGCGCCAGTTAAAATAGGAAAAAATACAGTGATCGGAGCAGGATCCACTATTACCAAAGATGTAAAAGATAACGCTCTTGCTTTAAGCAGAATCTCTCAAAGAGAATTTAAAAAAAGAAAAAAATAAAAATAATTTATGTGCGGTATTATTGGTATTGCCAGTTATAAAGATATTTCTAAAGAAATTTTAGAATCTTTAAAAAAACTTGAATATCGAGGTTATGACTCTGCTGGAATTTCAACAATTTACAATGGAGAAATAGTAGAAAATAAGTGCGCTGGTAAAGTTTCAGATTTAGAAAAATTAATTAAAAAAACTTCAATGTCTGGAAATATTGGAATTGGTCATGTTCGTTGGGCTACTCATGGAATTCCAAATCAGGTAAATGCTCATCCACATTCTTCAGAAGAAGTATCAGTTGTTCATAATGGAATCATTGAAAATTCTGCGATTATTAAAAAAGAACTAAAAGAAAAAGGACATATTTTTAAATCACAAACAGATACTGAGGTTGTAACTCATCTTATTACAGAGAATTTAAAAAAGATGAATTATTTAGACTCTGTATTTGAAACTTTAAAAAAATTAGAGGGAAGTTTTGCATTAGGTATTATTTTTAAAAAATTTAATAATTTAATTGTTGGAGCAAGAAGAGGAAGCCCTCTTGCTGTTGGCTATTCAGATAAAGAAAAATATATAGGATCAGATTCTTATGCTTTAAACTCCATGACAAAAGAAGTTTCTTATCTTGATGATGGAGATGTATGCGTATTAACCAAAGATAAAATTGAATTGTCTTCTTCAACTTCAACAAACATTAATTTGCCTTACATAACGGCATCACAAGCTGGTCCATTGCATTTAGATGAAACACTAACTCGTGCACAATTTGAATCAATGACACAAGATTTATTAGATCGCACCAAAAATCCTGTTGAACAAGTAATTAAAGATTCAGGAATTGCTAAAGAAAAAATAAATCAAGTTGTTTTAGTTGGTGGATCAACTCGTATGCCACAAGTTACTGATTTAGTTAAGAAATTAACTGGTAAAGAACCAAATAAATCTGTAAACCCAGACGAAGTTGTTTCTATTGGTGCAGCATTACAAGCAGGTGTATTAAA
>JALRAW010000070.1 GCA_023257975.1 Candidatus Fonsibacter sp. | reverse complement strand
ATTAACTTTACTAAGAGGATTCCAAATAAGACCTGCAAAACTTAAATCTTTAATTTTTTTTTCTATTTCTTCTCTAACAGAGTTAAATTCTTCTTTTTTACAATTAATTTCATGATAAAGATCAGTGGTAACACAATCTTCCGCGCCTGCATTTATAGCAAGTTCTAAAGCATCATTTGCGCTCATTAACTCTTTCTTTATCTTGATTTGCCCTATCTGTTCAAATTGATAACTAACGGATCCTGTTTCACCTAAGGTTCCACCAAATTTTTGAAATATTGTTCGAATATTTGATACTGAGCGATTTTTATTATCAGTTAATACTTCTATGATAACTCCAGTTCTACCTGGTCCAAATCCCTCATATCTTGAAAATTCATAACTATTATCGATATTCCCTTGTGATTTTTTAATAGCTCTTTCAATATTGTCTTTTGGCATATTCGCTGCTCTTGCTGCTTGGACAGCAGCTCGCAGTCTTGGATTCATTTCTGGATCTGGTGTTCCAAGTTTAGCTGAAACGGTTATTTCTCTTGATAGCTTAGTAAACAGCTTAGAACGTATCTTATCTGCACGTCCTTTTCTATGCATCATATTTTTAAAATGCGAATGACCTGCCATGTAATTAAATTGATCTTTGATTAAAATGAGCGCCAATTGTGATAGGTTTTATATCTTTTGCAAGACCCGTTTTTTCATCAGCAATAACTTTAATTCCTGACAAAGTTCCTTTTCCTAATGCTGGAGATAAACGCTCTAAATTTGGCTGTTTCAAAAATTTTTTTAATGCCGCTTCTTTATTCATTCCAATAACTGAATCGTAATCTCCACACATGCCAGCATCTGTTTGATATGCTGTTCCATGATTCAAAATTCTAAAATCATAAGTAGGAACATGACTATGAGTTCCAACAACTAATGTTACTCGTCCATCAAGATAATGGCCCATAGCTATTTTTTCACTAGTTATCTCAGCATGTATATCAACGATAATAAAATCGACATCTTTGACTAATTTTAAAGATTGTAATTTTAGAGAAATACAATTGAAAACATCGTCTGCTTTTTTCATATAAACGTTTCCCATAATATTAATTACAGCGACTTTTTTATTATTTTTTAAAGAATAAATTTCACAGCCAGACCCTGGAGTGCCCTCCATAAAATTCAATGGTCTTAATAATCTTTTTTCTGTAGATATAAAATCTGCTGTTTCTTTTTGATCCCAAATATGATTTCCAGAAGTAATTACATCAACCCCAACTGAAAATAATTCGTCGCATATTTTTTTTGTAATACCGTAACCACCTGCTGCATTTTCTCCATTCGTAATAACAAAATCGATTTCTTCATTAACTTTTAATTTAGGTAATTCAGATAAAATTATATCTCTTCCAGATCTACCAACAATGTCACCTAAAAATAAAAAATTCATTTAATATTTAAAAAACCTTTTTCTGTAAAAACAGCATCCAAACAAAAATCTGTTCTTAGTACTTTTAATTTATCTTCTTTTTGAAATGAAAAACCGATGCCAATCGTTTTAAATCTTTTTTTTGATTTATTTAACATGTTAAAATATTTATCATAATATCCAGATCCGTAACCGAGCCTATTACCATATTTATCAAAAGCTAACAGCGGAACTAGAAAAATGTCAGGAAATAAAGTTTTAGATTCTATAGAAGTTTGAGGTATTCCATATTTATTTAAATGCAATGCATCATTCAAATCCCATTTTTTAAATTCCATTAATTGATTATGTTCATGAATAAATGGTAGCGATAAAGATATTCCTTTTTTAAATAATAAAGTATTTAAAATTTTTAAATCTAATTCAAAGTTTATAGAATAATAAGAGCCTACAGTAATTTTTTTATATCTTAAAATTTCCGAAATTAAGGGTTCAAAATCTTTATTATTTAAATTAAAATATTTATTTTTTCTTAAGGAAAAAAAATACTTCCTTAACCGTTCTTTCATTAAAATTAATTAATTTTTTCTAGAAAATTATTTATTGAATTTGAAACTTTTTCTAAAGACTCTGAATAATTTTTTTCATTATCTGAAATTTTACTCTTGAGTTCTTGTAATTCTGATTGAAGATTCTGAATTTCTCTTTCTTTGTCTTCTTTATATAAAATTGATAAACTTTTAATTTCTTTAAATTTTTCAAGTAAATTTTTGTTTTGGTTTTTAAGCTTTTCTATTGATTCTTTAATAGTAAACATCTCATCAATAACTTGGATTGAACTAATTAATAAAAGTTTGCTTTCACCAATATTTCCAAGATCATTTTTAAGTTGTTCAAATTTTGTATTTAAATGTAAGGATAATTTTTCTAATTCGTGCTCCTGCCCATCTTCGCATGAGAGAATATAATCTCGATTGTTAAATTTAACGGTAACGTTTACCATTTATCAAATTCTCCTAGCATAGCATCTGTCTCTTGGCTTAATTCATCAATTTTCTTCACAAACATTTTTTTATTTTTCAATATTTCTTCCAATTGTTCTTTGGTAGATTGCAATTCATTTTGAACAGAATTTATTTCCTCTTTTAAATTTTTATTAATATTTTCAGTTTCTGTAATCTTATATCTGGACTCTTCTAATTCAGTTTCCATTTTAGCTAATTCATCTTTTATTGTTTGGTTTTCTTTTTCTATTAAATCGATTTTATTTAAAAGTTCTTGATTCCCTGAGTCCTGATTGTTAAGCTTTTGTTCAAAAATTTTTAATTCATTGATGATACTATCTTTTTCTTGTTCTAAATTTTTTGATTTTTGATTCAGCTCTTCTTTTTCTTTTTCTAGCTGAGAACTTAATTTTTTTAGATAACTGCTTTCTTCCTTAGAGTTTTTAATTAAATCTGCGATTGAATCTAGTTTATTTAAAGTTTCGAATAGCTGTGTTTCTTTATTTTTTAAATTCATTAAACTAAAAAAAATGTTTAATTTGCATCTTAAACATAATAATAATTCCTGCAATCCAAGTCTATCAATGTTTCATGACAAAAAATAAATACTCAGATCTAGCGAATGCAATAAGATTTTTGTCAATTGACGCTGTGCAAAAAGCAAATTCTGGTCATCCTGGTATGCCTATGGGTATGGCTGATGTAACAACGATTCTTTTTAATAAACCTTTTTTTACAATTATTTTTTTTGACTTTAAAATTTTAAAACTTTTGTTTCTTACTCTTTTGTCTATGTCAGTAACAGCATATATAACCTCTGAAATTTTTGATTTAATTATCACATCAGTACATGGTGGTGTTAATCCATGGTGACAACATGGTTCTAAGGTAACATACATTTTTGAGCCTTCTAATTTTTCAAAACTATTTTTAATCGCATTAAATTCAGCGTGTGGTCTTCCATTAAATGAGGTTTGTCCTATGGAAATAATTTTATCATTTTTGACAATAACACATCCTACAGAAGGATTTGATCCAGTCTGTCCATGACGAGATTTAGCCAAGTCCAAGGCTAATTCCATGTAAAATTTATCTTTTGATGAAAATTTATCTTTTTTTGTAGACATCAAGCTTGTCCACGAATTGTACAAAATCTTTTTCCTCTCTAAAGTTTCTGTATACAGATGCAAATCTTACATATCCAACTGGGTCTAAATCTTTTAA
>JALRAW010000150.1 GCA_023257975.1 Candidatus Fonsibacter sp. | reverse complement strand
CCTTTATTGAAACCAGAAGGTCTTTGTCCACCCATTAACACTTTAGCTCCTTCTTTTTTAGTAGTTTCGACTAGTTTTTCTACTTCTTCCAATCTTTTAGCAGTAGTTAAAGGTCCAAGATCCACACCTTCGTCCATACCGTTTCCAATTTTTAATTTTTTTGCTCTATCTATAAAAGCATTAACGAAATCATCTTTTCTATTTTCTTGGATATAAAATCTATTAGGTGAAATACAGACTTGCCCGTTATTTCTAAATTTACCAGTTATTGCTATATCAGCTACTTTGTTCATATCTACATCTTCACATACAATAAAAGGTGAGTGTCCGCTTAGCTCCATAGTAACTCTTTGAACTTTATCAGCTGCTTTTTTTAATTCATCTGCATATGAACGCATGGCTGATAAAAAAAGTAATATCTTTTGACGATGATGTTTAACATAAGTACATAACTGATAATCTTCTGCCATCATGAAATGATGATCTTTAAAACTTTTTAAATGGATGGGTGAAAAAAGTTGATTGCCTAGGATGATAAAAGCTTTTGCTTTATTGATCATATGGATCAATAATTAATGTGCCCTAACCGTTGGGGCAAGTTTTATAAAAGAAGTGTCGATTTTAGATGAATAACGTCTATTCATTCTTGAATTATTGTTCAATCTTGCGGCTGCAACAGAGACTGTGCCCCTGCCAAATTTACTATTCGTTTGATCAATGACTTTCATTAAATGATCTAAATTTAAATTTTGATCTGAAAATAAGTTTTTTTCATAATGATCTTTGGGTTGTAAATCTGCAAAAATAACCCCTGCTTTGCTGTAAAAATAACCTTTAATATAAATATTTTCTAAAGCTTTTGCGCACACATTGGTGAGTTCTAAAGTGTTATTAGTTGCAATGGGCAAATCTATTTTTTGAACTCTTGATACGTAATCTTTTTTAAATCTGCTTGTTTTAATAAACACATAAACAGATTTTACAATTAACCCCTCCGATCGAATACGCTCTGCTGCAGTCATACAATGATTAACAATGGCTTCTTTTAAATCATTAAGGTCGGTAATAGTTTTACCAAAGGATCTTGATACACAGCAATTCTTTCTTGCCACATATTGAAAGTTTAATGGAAAACAACTTGTGCCATTCAATTCATGAATGGTCTTTAACACAACGACACTACTATTTTTTCTAACCCAATAATTATCTGCATATTTTAACTGATAAGCATTATAAAAATTATTATTATTAAAAAATTTAGAAAGTTGTCTGCCAATCCCCCAAACTTCTTGAACGG
Source organism: Candidatus Fonsibacter sp. (assembly GCA_023257975.1). Classification (GTDB taxonomy): domain Bacteria; phylum Pseudomonadota; class Alphaproteobacteria; order Pelagibacterales; family Pelagibacteraceae; genus Fontibacterium; species Fontibacterium subtropicum. The sequence goes on along the minus strand of JALRAW010000150.1, from coordinate 350 downwards.
GAAATGTTTTTAAAATTTCATTCACTTCAGTTTTGTCTTTTGTAATAAATTCCTCAACGCCTAAGGTATTTTTTTTTGCCACATGATTTGCAATTTTTGCAAGGGTTTTAGTGTTTGCAGCTCCTATTGAAACAGGAATTCCTGTCCATTTTAAAATTACTTTTCTAATATTTAAAATATATTCTTGAACATTATCCATTTTAATATTGGTTAAATCTAAAAAGGCTTCATCGATGGAGTAAAATTCAATACTGGGTGAAAAATTTTTTAATATTTTCATCACGCCTCGGAGCCCGAGGGCAAGATTTTCCATGACGCGTCCCTGTGTTTCGGAGCCCTTCGGAGCAAAC
>JALRAW010000149.1 GCA_023257975.1 Candidatus Fonsibacter sp. | reverse complement strand
GATGTTTTAAATGAAATATGTGTAAGTGAATTGGTGCAAAAAAGTGAGGATAAATATGTTTTTGTTCACAGGTCATTTATTGAATATTTTGCAGCTTGTAGAATGAGACAAAAGGGGATTTCTATAGATGAAATTTTAGCTTCTTTTAAAATTTCTAATTTTTCTTTTGCTTCAGTAATTTTTTTGTCATTAATAAGGCTTAAAATTATTACATATTCCTGAGTATACTTTTTTGCTCTATTTTCATAAATAATATTTTTAACAACTGTAAAAATTATAATAAAAAAAAATATAGAAAAAATGATAATAAATACAAATTTATATTTTTTAATAAAATTTAAAAATCTATCTTGTTTTAAGTCATCATCTATTTCATTAAAAATTTGATTCATGAAATTTGATACATATTTTTAATATTTGGAAAATTATTATTTTTTAAATCTTTTACAAATTTTTTTATACAAATCTCTGTTCTTGCTTTAAAATTATCGTACATTTTAACAAACTTAGGTGGTTTTTCTGAAAATCCTAAAAGATCTTCTGTAACTAAGATTTGTCCATCACATCTGTCTGAGGCACCAATTCCAATAGTTGGAATATTAATACTCTCATTAATCTTATCAGCTAGATCTTTAATAACACACTCTACTACCACTGAAAAAGCGCCTGCTTTTTCTATAAATATTGAGTCTTTGATAATTTGATTAAAACCAAAATAATCTTTTCCTTTTACTCTATAATCAGAATTTTTTTTTACACTTTGCGGTAATAAGCCTACGTGCCCCATCACTGGAATATTATTATTAACTAAATATTTAATAGTTTTATAAACTTTAACTCCACCTTCAACTTTAACTGCATCACATTTAGTTTCTTTAATAATCTTTTTTGCATTTTTTAGTGCAATTTTGGGATTACTTTCGTAAGTACCAATTGGCATATCGACGACTAATAAACTTTTACTGACACCTCTCCTTACTGCTTTTCCATGCATAATCATCATTTCTAGAGTAACTTCTCTTGTAGACTTCATTCCATGCAACACCATACCTAAAGAATCTCCAACCAAAATTACATCACAATATTTATCTAAAATTTCAGCCATTGGGGTTGTATAAGCGGTTAAGCACACGAGTGGTTTTTTAAATTTTTTTAACTTAATATTATTTATAGATAATTTTTTTTTCATAAATTTTATTCCCATTCAATCGTTGCAGGAGGTTTAGAAGTAATATCATAAACAACTCTGTTTATACCCTTTACATTATTAACAATCTTATTGGAAATTTCTGCTAAATCTTTGTTTTTAAAATTAAAAAAATCTGCTGTCATTCCATCTTGAGAGGTAACCGCCCTTAATGAACAAACAAATTCATATGTCTTAGAATCGCCCATAACTCCTACTGTCTTGATTGGTAAAAGCACAGTAAAGGCTTGCCAAATTTTTTTGTAAAGATTTCTTTTCTTTAATTCGTTAATAAAAATATTATCTGCTTCTTGTAAAATTTTAACTTTAATTTTATCAATTTTTCCAGGAATTCTAATTGCTAAACCTGGACCAGGAAAAGGATGTCTATAAATGATTTCTTTCGAAAGCTTTAGACTAAGACCTATTTTTCTCACCTCATCTTTGAACAACTCTCTAAATGGTTCCACTAATTTAAATTTCATTTTTTTTGGCAAACCTCCAACATTATGATGCGATTTAATCACTGATGACGGTCCTCCATGATGACTCTGACTTTCAATAACATCAGGATATAATGTTCCTTGTGCTAAATATTTAATTTTTTTGAATTTTTTAGACTCTCTTTCAAAAATTTTTATAAAAATTTTACCAATAATTTTTCTTTTAGTTTCTGGATCTGTAACATTTTTTAAAGCATTTAAAAAAATTGAAGAAGCGTCAACATAATTTAATTTGACTTTATAATTTTTTCTAAAAACATTAATTACTTCTAATGCTTCATTTTTTCTTAACAGTCCTGTATTTATAAAAAAACAGTGCAATTTTTTTCCAATGGCTTTATATAATAAGGCCGCTAATACGCTACTATCAACACCACCTGACAAGGCGCATAAGACGTTGTCATCACCAACTTCAGATTTTATACTTTTTATTAAATAGTTTATTTGATTTTTTGAGTTCCAATTCTTTTTTAATTTACAAATATTAAATAAGAAGTTCTTAAATAAAATACTTCCTTTATCTGTATGAATTACTTCTGGGTGAAATTGAACTCCAAAAATTTTTTTTTTTAAATTCTGTATTATTGTATATTTATATTCAGCACTTGAAGCTATACCTTGAAATCCTTTTGGTATTTTTATTACTACATCATTATGGTTCATCCATACTTGTGTTTTTTTATCTTTGTTAAAAAAGTTTTTTGTTAAAATTGATGATTTATTACTAAAAATATCACATCTACCAAATTCACTCTTTTTATAATTCTTAACTAAACCACCTAATTCTTTTGCTAATAACTGATGTCCGTAACAGATACCAAGGATAGGTTTATTGAAATATAATATTTGTTTTGGAATTCCTAAATATGAAGTTTTAGTAATTGATAAGGGACCACCTGATAAAATAAGTCCTTTTAAATTAGATTCATTTTTTAAATATTTAGTTTTATAACAACTAATAATTTCACAATAAACACCTAACTCTCTAATTCTTCGAGCAATAAGTTGAGTGGTTTGAGATCCGTAATCAATTATAATTATTTTATCTGTATTTAAAATTTCCTTCATTACTTCTTATCGATTATAATCATTTTCGATAAATCGTTCTTCTTTGAACATAATTCTTTGCACACCTTTGAAAAAACTAAATTACTTTCTTGTGCCTTCTTGAAATCACCTTCTTCAATATTTAGTAATATTTTCAAATATAGAGCTTCCTCATTTTTGGGATTTAAAACTAAAACTGTATCTAAGTAATTTTTTTGCTGATTATTGTCTTTATTAATTGACGATATTTTTGCTAAATATAAATATGATTTCTCATTTTTTATATTAAACACAATATCTTTTTCAAAAAAATATTTTGCTTCTTTATAATTATTTTGGTTAAAAAAATTTAAGCCCTGATTAAAATAATCAAGATTTGCAGCATAACTTTTTATATCTAGGAACAAAAATATTAATAAAAAATATTTATAATATTTTTTCATAATTAGCTTTCAAATGGATAATTAGGCGACTGTTTTGTAATTTGAATATCGTGCACATGACTTTCTTTTAATCCTGAATTTGTAATTTTAACAAATTTTGCTTTTTTCTTTAATTCTAAAATATTTTTAGCCCCAACATAACCCATGGATGCTTTTAATCCTCCAATAAGTTGATGAATAACTGTTCTAACAGGTCCTTTATATGGAACTCTTCCTTCAATTCCTTCAGGAACTAATTTTAACGAATCACTAATTTCTTGCTGAAAATATCTATCAGCAGATCCTCTGGACATTGCTCCGATAGAACCCATACCTCTATAAGATTTATAACTTCTTCCTTGATAATAAAAAACATCCCCTGGACTTTCTTCTGTTCCTGCAAATAACGATCCTATCATTACAGCATCTGCTCCCGCTCCTATGGCTTTAGCAATATCACCTGAATATCTTATTCCACCATCTGCTATAATTTTAATTTTTTTATTTTTAATTGATTTTGCAACATTATATATCGCCGTAAATTGAGGAACTCCTACGCCAGCAACAATTCTTGTGGTACAAATAGATCCTGGACCTATTCCAACTTTTACTACATCTGCTCCATAATCAACTAGTGCATTTGCTCCTTCTGCAGTAGCTATATTTCCAGCAATAATAGTTATCTTGATATTTTTTTTAATATTCTCCAATGTTTTTAAGACAGAAACCGAATGACCATGAGCTGTGTCCAGAACAATTACATCTGCCCCAGCCTCTGCTAACTTTTGTGCCCTTTGATAACTTTCTTGTCCAGTTCCAACTGCTGCTGCAACTAATAACGAACCTTTTTTATCTTTAGCTGCCTCTGGATAATTTTGAGACTTTTGAATATCTTTTACAGTAATAAGACCTTTGCATTTAAAATTATTAACCCATATATCTCCTCCACCTATGATTTGATTTCCGGCTGAAGTTGTAACCAATATTATCATAACTTATTTTTCTAAAAATTTATCTTCGATAGCAAACCACATTGATAGAACCAATCTTTCTCCTTTTGTTATCTTTTTAACACCATGAAGACAACTTTCATCACTTTTAAATATTAAAACTGAACCTTTTTTTGGTTTACATAAATATTCTATTTCATCGGAGTTTTCTTTCATAATTATTGTTTCACCTCCTTCAAAATTATCATTTATATACATAACAGCAGTATATGTTCTCATATACATTAAATGCTTATCATGCTCATAACCATTATCTTTATGGATATTCATCGATTTACCCTCTTTCCACATTACCAATGTTGTTGTAGATGGATAAACTTCTATATTATATGATTGTTTAACTAAATTTGTTATTACATCTCTACACTTACTTATTTCATTTTTTATTTCAGTATTTTTTAAAAAATTCCAATAAAATGTATTACCCTCAAACCAGGGTAACTTAGTGGTATCATTTAAATCCGTATAATGATTATTTTGATAGTAGTATAAAATAAAATCACAAAATTTACCTTCTACAATATTATCATATTGAAAAATTAAATTTTCTTTTATTATCATTATATATCATTTAAATTCTTGTTCTCTAACCCAAATTATTGCAATCCATTTTGTACCGGAAATAAC
>JALRAW010000157.1 GCA_023257975.1 Candidatus Fonsibacter sp. | reverse complement strand
CAGTACAAACCCAGGTTGTTGCCTCGGATCTCCAACAGCTTCAACGAAGCCGTCGTCCAGTCGTTGAAGATTTAGCAATAGACTTAACAGGATTATAAGCTGTACTCGTGTAGTATTCTGTAACCCAAATTAATAATCCAGTAATTACAAGACCAATTACTCCGCAGTAATACAATTTAAGTCCAGTAAAACTAATAGCTCCTACTTTATATACTTTAGTTAATCCAACAACATGCTCAGTAACTGGATATAAAATAGCTAAAGATAAAACTGCTGAAACTATAAAGCCTTTATACAAAGCGCCCATAATACTTTTTTTAGCACCTAATCTTACAAAATAAGTTCCAATAATAGAGGTAATTAAACAACTACCCGCAATTGCTAGCGGATAAATTAACATGTTTAAATTTCCAGAGAAAAATATTGAAGCTAAAACCATTGTTGCAACAATTGTAACTGCATAAGTTTCAAATAAATCGGCAGCCATTCCAGCGCAATCTCCAACGTTATCTCCAACGTTATCTGCAATCACAGCAGGATTTCTAGGATCATCTTCCGGAATTCCAGCTTCAACTTTTCCAACTAAGTCAGCTCCAACATCCGCACCTTTTGTAAAAATTCCTCCACCTAATCTTGCAAAAATTGAAATTAATGAAGCACCAAATCCTAATGCAACAAGAGCATTTGAAATTTCTCTTTCATTAATTTTTAATTCTAAAAGTATTAAATAATAAACAGCGATAGCAAGCAAAGCTAAACCAGCTACCAACATTCCAGTTAGTGCTCCTGATTTAAAAGATATTCTTAAACCTTCTGCTAAACTTTTTCTTGATGCTTCAGCGGTTCTAACGTTTGCTTGAACTGAAATTAACATTCCAGCGTAACCTGCTATTCCTGATAAAAAAGCACCTATAAAATAACCAAGTCCAACCCAAGCACTAAATAAATAAATTACAGCAATAAGAACTACTACTCCTACTATTGCTATGGTTTTATATTGTCGATTTAAATATGCTCTGGCTCCAATTTGAATTGCACCTGCGATTTCCTGCATTCTTGCATTACCTGAACTTGCAGATAAAATTTGTTTGCCAGTAACAAAAGCAAAAACAATTGATAAAATTCCAGAAAGAATTACTAAATTTAAAACAAAACTTGGATCAAGAAGCATAAATAGACTTTTAGTTAGTTAGGTTAACGAGAACCATGTAAATGCCAAATTACATTAATAAAATCAACCCTTTTTATTAAAGAGTGTTTGAATTAAATGAAATAATTTAAGAAATTAAGCGCTTTTTGCAATTTTATCGAGAACTGCATTAATAATGTTTTTTTGCTTATCGTTAAGAAACATTTTGGTAATTTTTAAATACTCATCAATCACGACTTTAAAAGGTGTCTTTTTATAAATAAAAATCTCATAAATTGCAGATTTTAAAATAATAGAGAATATTATTTCAAAGTTTTTAAGATCAAATTTTTTATCTAAAAAATTTATTAACTTTTCCTCTAATACTAAATTATTTTCAATAACACCATTACAGATTTTTTTGATGAATCTTTTATAAGGATTTTTAAAATCGAATAATAATTTTTCTTGATTTAAATAATAACTGTATAAAAGTTGTACTATTATTAATCTTGAATTGTTTTTAACGTTAGTCATTAACGTTTATAAATAGAATTATAAACACTTAATGCAGCAAGTACAGCCTCTCCACCTTTGTTTTTTAATTTTGGATCACATCTAACTTCAGCTTGTTTTGGAGTGATACAATTTAATACCCCATTAGCAACTGGAACATTATACTTTATTGAAATTTCTAATAATTTATCTGATACAGACTGACTGATTATGTCAAAATGCGGGGTTTCACCTTTAATAATACATCCAAGAGCTACACAAAAAGCATAATTTCTATTTTTTAATAAAATATTTAATAATTGGGGTATCTCGTAGGCTCCAGAAACTGAAAAAAGATTAACATCAAATAATTTTTTATCTATTTCTTTTAAAGCTCCAGTTAAAAGTTTTTTTTCTAAATTTTTATAAAAGGATGAACTAACTATTAGTATTTTTTTCTTCATTTAATAAATTCCTGTTTAATAATTTTTAAACCAAAGCCATCCAGGCCTATAATATTTTTCTTTGATTTATTTTACGATTTTGATTTTGAAAAAATTTATAGCCATCCTGACCCTATAAAATATATTACATATTTATCTTTTGTAAAAAACCAGTTAATAAAAATATAATTTATATTCTATATAATAGAATATTATATTAAATGGAAA
>JALRAW010000136.1 GCA_023257975.1 Candidatus Fonsibacter sp. | reverse complement strand
GTCTTTAGACAATGTTTTGGTATTGTCGGATGTCTCTAGCTCAATGGAAGGCACACCCATGTTAATTTCATACACGATGGGTCTCTTGATTTCGTCGTTGAATAAGAGTGAGTTGTTTCGAAACAAGATTCTAACAAGTTTGTAAAACAGGAATGTCTCAATTGATGTATGTGATAATTTTCACCCAAATATTTTTTAACAACATTTTCGTCAATGTAATTATTGTAAATTTTAACTTTATCTAGAAGTTCTTGCTTATTAAGCATGAACAAAAATATATCAAAATTTTATATAATTGTAATGTTCTTCTTAGTTTCAGCGTCCAAATTTTCAATCAATTGATCAATATATTTTCCTGATAATGGACTTTTCCAATTTTTATCAATTTCTCTAATTGGATATAAAACAAAACTTCTTTGCTCTAGACGTGGATGAGGAATTTCTAAAGAAATATTTTTATTAAAAATATTTATTACCTTCCCATTAAAATCTACAATGTCTATATCACATGTTCTTGGTGCATTAATTTTTTCTCGTTTTCGATCAAATTTTTCTTCTACATTAAGAATATATTGAATTAAATGTTCTGGAGAAAATTTTGTCTCTATAGATATGACACTATTAATAAATTTAGGATCAGATTTATTTGGAATAGCAACACTTTCATAAAAACTAGATTTTTTTAAAATTTTGACATCACTATTATTAAAAAACTCATAACATTTTAATAAAGTTGTTTTACTATCACCAAAATGAGATGGAAGATTTGAACCAAGAGAAAGCAAAATCATAATCAACTTTTTCTAAAAACTCTTGATTTTTCCCTTTGCCAATCCCTTGTTTTTTTAGTGTGACGTTTATCGTGTTGTTTTTTTCCTTTAGCGATAGCAATTTGAACTTTAGCAATTCCTTTATGATTAAAATACATCCTTACAGGAACAACCGTTAAACCTTCTTGATTAATCTTTCCAATAATTTTGTTAATTTGCTTTTTGCTTAATAATAACTTTCTAAGTCTTCTTGGGTCATGATTATTATAGGAAGATTGATTATATTCAGGGATATAAGAATTTTGTAAAAACAACTCGCCACCTGAATCAACTGCATAGGATTCAGCAATATTGCCTTTTCCTAAGCGTAAAGATTTAACCTCTGAACCTAATAAAACAATTCCAGCCTCAATTAATTCTAATAGAAAATAATTAAAATTAGCTTTTCTATTATTTGCAACTACCTGATAATTGCCTTCATCTTTTTTCATTAATTAAATTAATGAAAGTTTTTTTAATAAATTCTTAATTCTAATTTGATTTTTTTTTCCAATTGTAACCATTGGTAAACGCAGATCTTTTGAACATAGTTTTAGTAAACTAACTGCATATTTTACAGGAGCTGGATTTGTCTCTATAAACATTAAATCATGCAAAGGTTTTAGCATTTTGTTAATTTCTTTTGCTCTTTGTAGAATAAGTTTGTCTGATTTATAATCTAATAAAGTTTGCATCTCAGAACATAGTCTAGGAGCAACATTTGCTGTAACCGATATACAGCCAACTCCACCTCTTAATTTAAATTCAAGAGCATTAGAATCTTCTCCAGTAAATTGAATAAAATCTTTTCCTAGTTTTTTTCTTTGTTGTACAACTCTATTTAGATCTCCAGTTGCATCTTTAACGCCCGCTATATTTTTTAACTCAAATAAACGAGACATCGTATCCACACTCATATCAATGACTGAACGTCCTGGTATATTATAAATAAAAATAGGTAATCCACATTTATTATTGATAGCTTTATAATGTTGATACAAACCTTCTTGAGTTGGTTTGTTATAATAAGGAGTTACAATTAATGCTGCTTTCGCTCCTGCTTTTTCTGCAAATCTTGTTAGATCAATCGCTTCTTCGGTCGAATTAGATCCTGTGCCTGCCATAATCGGAATTCTATCTTTTGCTTCACGAACACAAATTTTAATTATTTCTCTATGCTCAACATGACTTAGAGTTGGGGATTCACCCGTGGTTCCTCCTGGTACTAGTCCATTTGTACCGTTATCGATTTGATGATGAATGAGTTTAACGAAAGCGTTTCTGTCTAATCGATTGTTTTTAAATGGTGTAATTAAAGCGGTAAATGATCCTTTAAACATGATGTAAATATCTATAAAAAAGCATTTTTATAATACACTGTTTTTTTAAATAATAAAATTAAATGAACTTTAAATTTGTTGTAATTATTAATTTATTTTTGCTGATAAGCTTAACTTTTTCCGCTCACGCAAAAAATATACCTCCAAAGTTAAAGCCTGATAAATTTATAGACAGCTCTGCACATTCCTCAAAACCATCAAAGTTTTTAGATAATTTAACTAAAAACAAAAAAAAAGAACAAACGATTTTAAAACCTAAGAACGAGGTTGTTGTTGAAGAAGAAAAAAATCAAAAAAAAGAAGAAATAAAAAAAGAAGTCAGTGAAGTTAAAGAAAACAAAACGACTGAAAAAAAACAAGAAGTAATTAAAACTAAAGAAACTAAAGAAGTCAAAAAAAAAGATGTTGAAAAAACCGAAGGACCTAAAGAAATTATCCCTAAAATAAAACCTCATGACTTTAAAAGTTTTACTCCAGAACATAAAGGTCCATTAGAGACTAAAACACTTGGTGAGAAAGATTTTGAAATAACAAAAGTAGTTTTTGATTATGTTGATAAAAAACAATGGAGATTTGCATTATCTGATGCTCAAAAAATACAAGATAAGACTATATATACGCTTGTAAATTGGATGTATTTAATTGAGCCTCAAAGTGGGGCTAGCTTTAATGAATATCAAACATTTATTAAAAATCATAAAGATTGGCCTAGAATAAATCGTATTAAATATTTAGCAGAACATAAAATTAATTTTGACAATAATACGCCCTCTTCAATTATAGAATATTTTAGCACAAATCCTCCTTTAAGCGGATTTGGAAGATTAAGATTAGCAGAAGCATTTTTAGAAAATAATCAAACTGAAAAAGCTAAAAACTTAGTTAAAGATGGTTTCAAAGACGCTGAACTGAGCAAACAAGATTTAAAATATTTCTCAAAAATATTTAAAAAGTTTTTAACTCATCAGGACTATGTTTTAAGAGCAGATTATTTTGCATATGAAGCAAAATATAAAGATTTAAGAGATACGATAGAATATTTAAATCCTGATTATCAAAAATTATATAATGCAAGAGCAGCTTTATTTACTAAAAAATCTGCTGATAGCTTAATTGCTCAAATTCCTCAAAATTTAAAAGAAGATCCTGGTTTAATTTACGACAGAATTAAATGGCGTAGAAAAAAATCAAGATTTGCAGAAGCTTTAACATTAATGAATCAAAGCGCATCAGATTCTTTAATGAGAAATCAATATTTAGCTAAAGAGAGATTGTCGGTTGCAAGAGATAAGATTTCAGACAAAGAATATAAAATGGCATACGATATTTTAAAAGATCACAGATTAAACGAGGGTGCAGATTATGCCGAAATTGAATGGCACCTCGGCTGGATTGCTTTAAGTTTTACTAATCAAACAGAAATAGCTCTTAATCATTTTTTAAAAATGAATGCAGCGGTTTCTTATCCAATATCAAAAGCAAGAGCAGCTTACTGGATAGGAAGAACATATAAAAAATTAGGTCAGGCGTTAAGAGAGATGAAGATTGATTTAGAATCTTCAGACATTAAATACGTATTGAACTCAATCATCTCAGCAGTTGATTTAACAAAATTAAACGAAGAGGATTTAGATGACGTAATGACAAACTTTGAAGAATTAGATAACTTTGAAATTGAAGGTGGTGAACCTGTTTCTGATGATGACGATGCGGAAATGGACTTCAACTTTGACGATGAAGATATGGAAATGGATTCTGAAGAAGCACCTGAAGAAGAAATGAATGAAATTTCATTCTCAGATTCATTAGAAGATGAGGATGATTATAGACCAATGTCAGACAGAGAAGATAAATTCTCAGATTCATTAGAAGACGATTTAAATGAAGAAGGTGACATGGACGTATACACAGACGAGTTAGACGAAAACGCCTTTGTTAAAGGTTTAGCATCTTTAGGTAAAAACTTTGTAAGTTACTATAAAAATAATCCAGCAGCAAGAGAAGTGGTTAATACTGTGGCATCTAAAGCGATTGATAAAGGAACTACGAAACTTGGAGATAGATTAGACCAATCAGATTCAATGGATAAGTCAGGTAATATTGCAAAATCTCTTAAAGGGTTTAAGCCTGAATCGGGTGATATTGATAAATTAGGTACTTTGATTTTTGGTGACTTAAATGAAGAAGAGGTTTCTAAGAAAATCGATGACGTATTAGGTAAATATTTTATGTAATATGAAATTGATTTACGTAAACGAACTCGGTCCAAACTATTTAGGAAATAATATTTACGAATTTATTTTCGGATTTAATGATAGTGAACCATTTGGTGAAGGTTGGGATTCTATCCCAGCAGCAGGTAACGCATACCCACCTGAGTTAGAGTACGTAAAAAAAGTAGGAATTTTAAAAGAGTCAGATTTAAAACTACACTTAGTTCAAAACTCTGATTATTTTTGTGTTTACGATGCTGTTGAAGACGTTATTGCGTTGGCATGGGAAGATGCAGAATCAGAAGAAGTAATAGACCATGGTAAAACTAGATTGGTTTTCCGTTATGGGGATTCACTTGAAAAAGTAAGTGACAAACTATACGAAAGAGATTTGGTCATGGAATATGATAAAGTAATTGACGCCATTGAAAAAGATGAAGAATAACAAATTATATAGTGAATTATTGTCTGAAGGTTTTTCAGAAAAGACTCTTTCATCTTTATCTGAAAAGCAAATCAAAGTATTACACTCAAAAATATTTGAAGCAACATATAAAGTGTCTGCAGATAAAGTAGATACTATTAAAGATAAAGTTTCTGATGACGATACTGTTGAAGTTACTGAAGAAGATAACGACGCAGTAGAAGAAGAACTTAATGAAGAACCCGATTTCACAAAACCTGTTTCTCCTGATAAAGGATGGAATCAGGATGTACGTTCTAAGAACGTTTCTGATAATAGAGTTGATAGTGCTAACGGTACTTTAAACTCTGTTAAGTTTGTTGAAAAAGGAAAACAAGCGAAAGAAGTTTCTAAATCAGGACATACAGGATTCGCACAACCAAATAAGAAAATTAATATTGGTGGTAAGAAGGCAGGGAGTAAGTCTACTTCAGGTTCTTCTATGAACGAATCAAGAACAACAAAAAAAGATTTAATTAAATTCATTCAGGAGTCGATGGGAATGCCTACATTAGCATCGAAAAGTAAAACTGATAACTTACCTGATTTTATGAATTTAGATATCTTCGATGGAAAGGTTGCTGACCTTATGGGTAATGCACCTGTAGAAACCCCTGTTAAACCAACTACAACTCCTGGAACTAAACCAGGAAAACCAATCATTAAACCTAAACACTCTCCAAAACCTAAAGCACAAATGGAGGAGGAAAATGAATTAGAAGAAAATGGTAGAACTTTCGCGGGTGGTGACGAAACTAAAGGAGGGTTACCAAAACAAAGAGGTTCTAAGCATCCTGCGATGAAAGACCTTTCAGAGAACGGAAGGACTTTAGCTGGTGGCGATGAAACTAAAGGAGGTTTACCTAAACAGAGGGGTTCTAAGCACCCACAAATGAAAAAATAAAATGAAAGAATTGGGATTTATATCTAAAG
>JALRAW010000005.1 GCA_023257975.1 Candidatus Fonsibacter sp. | reverse complement strand
TGGCCGACGTTCTGCAAGAGCGCAACCAATGTGGTGACCGACCCGCTTATCAAGCGCCCGTGCTTCCAGTTTAGAAACAAACTCACCTGGGCAACCTGCAATACACCAACCGACTCGTAAAATGTGTGTTTGTCCACCCATAGTTGGTAATATTGCATCGGGTTTTTCTTTTTTTATAATTTCTTCAATAATTTCAGTGGTGATGGGTTCAATATAAGTTTTATCAGCAACATCAGGATCAGTCATAATAGTTGCTGGGTTTGAATTGATTAGGATAATTCTATATCCATCAGACCTTAATGCTTTACATGCTTGCGTTCCTGAATAATCAAATTCACATGCTTGACCAATAACAATTGGTCCAGCACCTATAACTAAAATTGATTTTATATCTTTTCTTTTAGGCATTAATTTTATTTTTTTCTATTAAATTTATAAAATCTTTAAAAAGATAATTGCTATCATGTGGACCCGGAGATGCTTCTGGATGATATTGTACAGAAAACACAGGTTTGTTTTTTGATTTTATGCCTTCAATAGAGGTATCAAAAAGAGATACATGAGTAATCTCAACATCTTTGGGTAGGCTATCTTTTGTAACTTCAAAACCATGGTTTTGACTTGTAATTTCAACTTTATTATTTGTTAAATTTTTAACCGGATGGTTTGCTCCTCTATGTCCTTGATGCATTCTTTTTGTTTTTGCACCTAGACTTAAAGCTATTAATTGATGACCTAAACATATTCCAAATACAGGAGTATTTGAGGATATTATTTCTTGAATTATTTTAATTGCATATTTTCCTGTAAGATCTGGATCTCCAGGTCCATTAGATAAAAAAACACCATCTGGTTTTAAATCAAGTATATCCTTAGCAATAGTTGTTGAAGGAACGACAGTTACTTTGCATCCAAGTTCAGAGAAATTTCTTAAAATATTAGTTTTAATACCGTAATCAATTGCAACAATGTTATATTTATTATTCTTTTGAACTTCATATCCTTTTCCGTTCCATAATTTATTACCAATCCATTGATAAGATTTTTTACAAGTAACTTGCCTAGTGAGATCTAAATTTTCTAAACTTAGTAAATTTTTTGTAGTTTCTAAAAGTTCTTTAATATTATGTTTGTCATCTTCTTTAAAAGCAATTGTCGCTTTTTTAGGTCCAAATTTTCTTATTTTTAAAGTAAGTTTTCTAGTATCAATCCCATAAATTGCAGTAATGCTGTTTTTTTTTAACCACTGATCTAAATTTTCTAATGCTCTGTAATTTGATGAATGTGATACTTTAGTACTGAAAATTGCGCCTTTAACCCAAGTTTTCTCAGCTTCTAAATCCTCATTGTTTGCCCCCACATTACCAATATGAGGGAAAGTAAAATTTATAATTTGTCCGGAGTAAGAAGGGTCAGTGAGTATTTCTTGGTAACCAGTGATTGAAGTATTGAAGCATATTTCACCAGAAGATATTCCGTAAGTGCCAATTCCAAATCCGTGAAATTGCTCTCCATCTTCAAGAATTAAAATAGCATTAGGATTAATAGAATTTTTAATTTTGTATTTAGTTTCTAAATTAGTTTCTTTAGACAAATACAACCCATGAGTTAAGAGCTTTTAAGTTATTTAAAAGTTGGCGAACATTATGAAAAAGTTAATCGCCAGTCAAGTTGGTAATATTTTCTTTTGAGCAATTGGATTATTTAGAGTAATTTAAAACTTATGAATTTATTAGATAAAGTAAATGCTCAATTAAAAGAATCAGCGCTTAAACAGGATAAAGATAAGGTTCTTACTTTAAGACTTATTATTTCAGCTTTAAAAGATAAAGAAATTGAAAAGAGAGGAGCTGGAGCAAAAGATTCTTTAATTAAAGATGAAGATGTTATTTTAGTTCTTAATAAAATGTTAAAACAAAGGAGAGAGTCGTTAGAGATTTATAGAAAAGCCTCAAGAAATGATTTAGCAGAAAAAGAGGATAAAGAAATAAATATAATTAAAGAATTTCTTCCAAAGCAACTAGATGATAACGAAATTAAAAAAGTCTGTGAGAGTGCAATTAAAGAATCGGCCGCAACCTCAATCAAGGACATGGGAAAAGCAATGGCAATTATAAAATCTAAATATTCAGGTAGCATAGATTTTTCTAAAGCAGGAACGATATTAAAAGAACTATTAAGTAAATGAAATTTCCAAAAGAGTATTTAGAAGAGATTAAGCAAAGAATAAAAGTATCGGATATAGTAGGTGCTACGGTTCAATTAAAAAGAAGAGGCAGAGAATATGTTGGTCTATCTCCGTTTTCTAAAGAAAAAACACCCTCGTTTACTATTAATGATGAAAAAGGATTTTATCACTGTTTTAGCTCAGGTGAACATGGGAATATTTTTGATTTTTTAGTTAAAGTAGAAAAATTAAATTTTGGTGATGCCGTTAGAAAATTAGCCGCAAAAGCTGGTATGCCAGCATTTAAATTTACCAAAGAAAATATTGAGGTAGAGAATAAAAGAAAAAAATATGACGAAATATTAACAATTGCATTACAGAATTATCAAAAAAACTTTTCTGAAAATGAGAATGTTAGAAAATATGCCCTTAGCAGAGGTTTAACACAAGAAATATTGTCTTTCTTTAAAATAGGATATTCAGGAGAATATGGCTTGAATCTTTCATTGTTTGGTAATTTTAATCAAAAAGAACTTATTGAAAGTGGAATATTTTTTTACGATGAAAAAAATAATAAACTTATTGACCGATTTAAAAATAGATTAATTTTTCCAATTTTTGATTACAATAATAAAGTTATTGGATTTGGTGGAAGAGCATTAAGTCAAAATTATTTAGCAAAATATATTAACTCTCCAGAAACCGAATTTTTTAAAAAAGGTTTTAATTTATATAATTTAAATAACGCCAAGAACCAAAATAAACAAAGCGGAATTGTTTTTGTTGTCGAAGGATACATGGATGTGATTAGCCTTTATCAGGCTGGATTTAAAAATGTTGTTGCAACTCTTGGCACAGCAATGACAGAATCTCATTTAAATTTAATTTGGCGTTATTTTAATGACCCCATAGTTTGTTTTGACGGCGACAGAAGCGGACAAAATGCTGCTCATAAAATTTCTGAAAAATTAATTGCTTACATGAAGCCAAATTACTCACTATCATTTTTGATTTTACCAAATGGTTTTGATCCAGATTCTTTTGTAAGAAAAAATGGAAAAAATGCTTTTGAGAGTTTATTAGATCAAAAAATTGATATTGGTAATTTTATTTTTGAAAATAATTTACAAGATTTGAAATCAGCGCTACCAGAAGAAAGAGCAGGATTTGAAAAAAAAATAATGGACTTGTGTCTATTAATTCAAGATTCAACAGTAAAAAAACATTACGTAAGTTTTTTTAAAAATAAAATTTTTGAACAATTTTCAAATAGGAAAATTAAAAATCTTAAACCATTAAATAAGACCAAGGAGCTTACAAGAAAAATTACAAGATATTCATCTTTTGAATTAAAAGAATTTTCCTTGATGTATCTTTTTTTAAATAATATTCAAATTTTAAAAAATCAATCTAAAAAATTTTCATTAATTAATTTTCATAATAAAAATTTAGAAGAATTAAAAAAAGTTTTGTTAAATATTTTAGAAAAAATTGAGACTTTCAAAGAGTTTAATTTATTAAAGCATTTAGAAGAAAATAATTTTAGTCAAATTATAAATGATATAAATGAGTTTTCATCTATCAAAGGAATTTCAGAAAATTTGAATGAAGAAAAGTTTGATAATTTTTTGGAAGATTTGATTGAGCAAGTTAATAATTTGAAACTTGAGAGTAAATTAAAAGACGCCGAAGAATCATTATCTAAAAATATGAACGAGGCTCAGTATAACGAACTTTTATCCTTAAAAGATCAGATTGTAGCATCAAAAAAAGTCTAGTAATTTTCTATCCTAGTAAATATATATACTGCTTCAATAAATAGATATTAAAGTGAAAGCAGATAAGCTTATTTCAAAATCATTTGAGAAATTGCTTGAGCGTGGAAAAGCTCGAGGATTTATTACTCATGAAGAATTAAAAAAATCTTTAGGAAAAAGAAATAGCAATCCAGAAAGTTTAGAAAAAGCTGTTTTATATATTTTTGACAATCTTGTTACTTTAGTAAAACAAAAGTCTGACTTTAAGGTTAAGACAAAAGAAGAAGCACCAAAAGCGGAAAAGACTTCAGAAAGAAGCGATGATCCGATTAGAATGTATCTTAGAGAGATGGGGGGTGTTGAGCTTTTATCTAGAGAAGGTGAAATCGCAATAGCAAAAAGAATAGAATCTGGAAAATATGTGATGGTTTCTGCGCTAGCAGAAAGTCCATTAATGGCTAAAAAAATATTTGAATGGAAAGATAAATTAAATGCTAACGAGATGTTGGTTAGAGATATTATTGACCTTGATAGTAATTATTTAGAAGATGAGAATTTTACTAAAGCTTTAGCTGCTAAAACTGTTGAAAAAGCAGTTAAAGAACCTAAATCAAAGAAAGATAAAGAGGAAGATCCAGATAATAAGAGCGTAGAAGCCATTGAAGAAGAGAATGATGAGTATAATATTTCTTTAGCAGCTCTTGAAATTGAGCTTAAGCCAAAAATTTTAAAAACTTTTGAAAAGCTATCAAAAAATTATAAAAAACTTATTTCTTATCAAAAAGAAAAGTTAGAAACTGTGCTAGCTAGGTCTAAGTTTAGCCCAAGTAAAGAAAAAAATTATCAATCAATTAAAGAAGAAATCAGCCAAGATATTTTACAGTTGCAACTAAATCCATCAACACAAGAAGAATTGGTTCAGTTGAATTATGTTGAGAATAAAAAATTAATCAATTTTGATGGAGAACTTTTAAGACTTTCTTCTAAACATGGAATTCCTAGAGAAGAATTTATAAAATTTTATGTAGGAAATGAAATCAATCCAAATTTTGAAAGTTTTTTAGGAGAGAATAAAAAATGGCACAATTTCTTTACTAAAGAAAAAAAAGAATATGATAATATTAAAAGCAAACTAATTCAAATTAGCAAAGACATAGGACTGCCAGTTTCGGATTTTAAAATTTTAGTTAATAAGATTAAAAAAGGTGAAAGAGAATCTAGAATCGCTAAGAAAGAAATGATCGAAGCTAATTTAAGATTAGTCATTTCGATTGCTAAAAAATATACAAACAGAGGATTACAGTTCTTGGATTTAATTCAAGAAGGTAACATTGGTCTTATGAAGGCCGTTGATAAATTTGAATATAGAAGGGGTTACAAATTTTCAACTTATGCAACTTGGTGGATCAGACAAGCGATCACAAGATCAATAGCCGATCAAGCAAGAACTATTAGAATACCAGTGCACATGATCGAAACAATTAATAAGATTGTTAGAACCTCAAGACAGATGCTTAGCGAATTTGGGAGGGAGCCAACACCAGAGGAATTAGCTAAAAAATTAGCTATGCCATTAGACAAAGTTAGAAAAGTATTGAAAATTGCTAAAGAACCGGTTTCTCTAGAAACACCAGTTGGAGATGAAGAAGATAGTAATTTAGGAGACTTTATAGAGGATAAGAATGCGTTAATACCAGTGGATGCTGCAATTCAAAGCGGACTTAGAAATACAACTACAAAAATTTTGGCAACATTAACTCCACGAGAAGAAAGAGTTTTAAGAATGCGTTTTGGAATTGGAATGAATACAGATCATACTTTAGAAGAAGTTGGTCAACAGTTCTCAGTTACGCGTGAAAGGATAAGACAAATCGAAGCTAAGGCTTTAAGAAAATTAAAACATCCTAGTAGATCTAGACAGTTAAAAAGTTTCTTTGATAGTTAAAATTTAGTTAATAAAGTATATTTTTAATGTTATATCCGTTTGAAACGGGCCTGTAGCTCAGCTGGTTAGAGCCCCCCGCTCATAACGGGGTTGTCCGGGGTTCAAATCCCTGCGGGCCCACCAATAAAATTTAATCTAATTTGATTTATTAAAATTTTCTAAAGCACTAATTACGCCAACAAAACCTTTGCTCGCTATTATTGAGGCAAACTCTTCTTTTTGAGTTCTAGCTAAACTTAATCCTTCAACAACTAAATCTCTTGCAAGAAGTTTTGAGTCTTTTGTATAAATTCTCCAATCAACAGCAATTTCTTGCGCATCTTTTTTAGAAAAGATTTTTGTGCTTACAATAATGTTGTTTTCATTAATTTTTTTTGAATCGACAATTTTAAGTTCTTGATCAGCAAAGTCATTTAATTTTGAAGACATATTTTTTATAAAATATTCTCTAAATAGTTTGTTAAAAATATCTTTTTCTGTAGTTGACGCTTTTTCCCTATAATCACCAAGGGTATAACCAGCTAAGGCATCCAAATCTAAATACTTTGCAGAAAGATCATTTAGTTTT
The DNA here is from genome assembly GCA_023257975.1 of Candidatus Fonsibacter sp. Taxonomy (GTDB): domain Bacteria; phylum Pseudomonadota; class Alphaproteobacteria; order Pelagibacterales; family Pelagibacteraceae; genus Fontibacterium; species Fontibacterium subtropicum. Next base: position 4,707 of record JALRAW010000005.1, on the reverse strand, counting down.
TTTAGTCTAGACTCTGTACTAAGAGATTTATCGTTAAATATAATTTTTGCATCCTCAGTTAATTTTAGAACAAAAGCTTCAGCGTTACTTTCTGCTGAATTAGAATTTGAGGATATTAAAAGAATTATACTTATATAAAAAAAAAATTTTTTAATAAAAGCAATCATTTTATAAATTAGAAATATTATCTAATTTTTTTCCACTCGTCTTCACTTGTTCCGTACTGATTTTCTGATCTTTTAACGTTTTTAACTAAGTTCTCTCTTCTTTGTAAATATAAACTTTTATATGCAGAATAAAGATCTAAAGAATTTTTTTCTAAATTTTCTGAACTCTTGATATTTTGTGATCTAAAATTAATAATCTCAGTACCTTTTGTTGCCCAGTAAACTGTGTCTCCAAGATTTTCTCCAAAAGCTGTTTTGTCACCCGCTGAGATCATATAGAAATAGTCTCCATAAATTCCAAGAATTCTACCAGCAGCATCTCTAGGACTTGAAGGTCCAAGAAATGGAACTACTGCATAGCAACCATGACCTACGCCCCAAACAGCGAGAGTTTGACCAAAATCTTCTCTGTTTGTTTTTTCAATACCAAGAGCTGTTGCGGGATCAAATAATCCAAGAATTCCAATTGTAGAATTTATTGCAAATCGTGAAACAGATATTACCGCCTCACCAAAATTCCCTTGTAAAATTTGATTTGGAACAGAAAGAGTGGAATCTATATTTAATAACGCATTATTTATTCCACTTCTAATTTCAACTGGCAGAACATTGTAAACTTCAGCAATTGGTTTAAAAAAATATTTATCAACTGTCATGTTAAAACTGAACACAGCTCTATTTATGCTTTCACTGCAATCAGGAAGATCTGCAGCATAAATAGTTTTTGAATTGAATACTGTTAAAAAAGCTATGATTAGAAATGTTTTTTTCATAATGTTTAAGTTGTCTATATATACATATTTTCTATAATTAAATATTAAAAACGCCGCAGAAATTTAGAGCTTTTTAGTGTATTTTTAGAATCTTAATGATAAAAATTAAATACTTAAAGTCACCTAATTACGTCTTTTGTAACAAGAGACGTAATGTTTATTTAATTATTATACATTATACAGGAATGAGGTCTTTTCAATCAGCAGTAGAAAGACTTTTATCAAAAAAATATGAAGTTAGCGCACATTATCTTGTAGGCAGAAATGGAAAAGTATTACAACTAGTCAAAGATAATAATATTGCTTGGCATGCAGGTATTTCGAATTGGTTTAATTTTAAAAATTTAAATAAAAATTCTATTGGGATTGAGCTTGAAAACAAAGGTCACCAATATGGTTATCAAAATTTTTCAAATAAACAAATCACGCAACTTATTAAAATTTTAAGAATATTAAAAAAAAAATTTAAGATTAAAAATATTAATATCACTGGTCATTCAGATATTGCTCCGAATAGAAAAATAGATCCCGGAGAAAAGTTTCCGTGGAAAAAACTTTATAAAAATAATTTAGCGATTGGTCATTCCTTAGATGAAAAATTTATTAAAAATTTTAGGTTAAAAAAAATAATAAATATTAACAAAAAAGGTATTACTAAGATGATAAAAAATCTAGGATATTCAAGGGTTTTAACAGCAACTTTATTAGATAAAAATTTTATAAAAGCTTTTCAAAGAAGACATAGACAACAATTAATAAATGGTATTTTTGATCAAGAATGTTATTTAATATTAAATAATTTACAAAAATTCATTTAATAGTTGAATTTTTATTCTACTTAATATAGATTTATAATTGCCAGTTAGTTGAATGGTAGCTTTGATATTTTCAAAGAGGAAAGTCTGGGCTCCACAAGATAACAGTGCCAGTTAATAGCTGGCGAGGGCAACCTCAGGGATAGTGCCACAGAGAATATACCGCCTTATCAAGGCAAGGGTGAAAAGGTGCGGTAAGAGCGCACCGGGTTTTTGGTAACAAAAACCGCATGGAAAACCCCACTGGGAGCAAGACCAAATAGAAGCAACATGATTTAAACTTGTTTAAATCTAGCCTTATCTTGGGTGAGTTGTTTGGGTTGGTTGCTCGAGTCTATTGGTGACAATAGACCTAGATAAATTACCATTTTCAATGACAGAACCCAGCTTACAGACTAACTGGCAATTAAATCATATTCCTTAAATTTACATTTAGTTATTTCAAATTTATTAAATAATTTTTTTAGAACAAAATAAGAACAAAACTATTTAATTAATCCTCATTTTAAATATGTTTCTCCATTGACTTACTATTGTATACCATGTTATCCCATGATAACCCATAAATGATAAATATTAATTATTTTATGAATAAATTTAGTGGGAATTTTTTTTTAAAAAAAATAAATGTTTATATCAACTTACGAAAACAAGTTAGACAAGAAAGGCAGAGTATCAGTGCCGGCTAGCTTTAGATCTCATTTATCATCTTTAGGATATAACAGTGTTATTTGTTACCCGTCATTTACAAATTCATCTATCGAATTTTGTCCACAAAGCAGAATAGAAAAATTAAGTGATAGCATAGATAGTCTTAGTCCATTTGAAGAAAATAGAGATACTTTTGCAACCTCAATACTTGCAGATAGTTTTCAATTAAATTTTGACTCCGATGGAAGAGTAGTTCTGCCGAAAAAACTTTTAGATCATTCAGGAATTAAAGAAACAGTAATTTTTGTTGGTCAGGGAAAAACATTTCAAATGTGGGAACCTCAAAAGTTTTCTAAATTTAGAGAAGAGGCAAGAAAAAAAGCTAAGACATTAAGATCAGATTTAAAATGGTCTTGATGAATATTAATAAATAACAATAAGGGAGAAACAAATGACAATAAAAATAAACGTACCAGAACTAAGAGAACTAAAACCTAGAATAGTTGTTCTAGGGGTTGGAGGAGCAGGCGGAAACGCTATTAACAATATGATAGACTGCGGTGTTCAAGGTGTTGAATTCGTTGCAGCAAATACTGACGCACAAGCTTTAAAACATAATAAAGCTTCATGCAAAATGCAACTTGGAACAAATTTAACTAGAGGACTTGGAGCTGGGGCAAAATCTGATATCGGACAGGCAGCAGCAGAAGAGTCTCTAAACGAATTAATAAATCTTTTACAAGGTGCTAACATGGTTTTCATTACTGCTGGAATGGGTGGTGGAACAGGAACAGGTGCTGCACCGGTAATAGCTCGAGCCGCTAAAGATTTAAATTTATTAACTGTTGCAGTGGTAACAAAACCTTTTATTTTTGAAGGACCAGGAAGATTAAAAGCTGCTGAAAGAGGTTTAGAGGAATTAAAAAAATACGTTGATACTAGCATTATAATTCCTAATCAAAATTTATTTAAAGTTGCTAATGAGAAAACTACTTTTCCCCAAGCATTTAAAATGGCTGACAATGTTTTAATGCAAGGCGTTAGAGGAGTAACAGATTTAATTGTTAAACCAGGTCTTATCAATCTAGATTTTGCTGATATCGAAACAGTAATGAAAGGTATGGGCAAGGCTATGATGGGAACTGGAGAAGCAGAGGGAGATAAAAGAGCAATAATGTCTGCTGAAGCAGCTTTGGCTAACCCTTTAATTGATGATTATTCATTAAAAGGGGCAAGAGGACTTCTTATTAATATTACCGGTGGAAATGATATTACTTTATTTGAAGTGGATGAAGCCGCAAATAAAATTAGAGCTGAAGTTGATCCTTCAGCTGAAATTTTAGTTGGTTCGACTTTTGAAGATGCTTTAGATGGAAAAATGAGAGTATCAATTGTTGCAACTGGTCTAGGCGGAGAAGCTGTTATTAATAATAATAAACCGGTTGTTAGCATGATGAGACATATTAATAATAGAAACAATGGATACAGCACTGTTTATAATAAGCCGCAACAATCATTTGTTCCAAATTATACAACTCAATCAGCTCCTCAAGCAATGACTAATGGGGCTGCGGCTCTTGATATGTTTCAAGAAACAGCACATGTGGCTGAAATAAATAATCAAGCATTAAATCACATGAATGTTCAAGAGCAGGCGGCAAGTTCTGTGGCTATTCAAGAACAAAATATACCCTCTAAGGATTTGAGTGCATTAAATGAAAAAGAAAATACAAAAATAGTTGAAGAGATTACATCTTTTCCAAAACTATTTTCTGAGGATGAAAATTTAAAAAGTATTTCTGATGATAAAGAAGGCTCTTCTCAATTCTTTAAAGATTTGGGACATGATCTTACCGATGCAGAAAAAGCAGATTTAGAAATTCCTGCTTTTTTAAGACGTCAAACTAATTAGAGATTAATTAAAGAAAAAAATTTTCCCATGTCACTGGAATTTAAACATATTCCAGTGATGTCGGAGGATATTGATAAAATACTAGCTCCTTACAAATCTGGCATTTATATTGATTGCACTTTTGGTGGCGGTGGAATTACCAGAAAAATATTATCAAAAAAAAATACACAAGTTATTTCTATTGATCGAGATAATTTTGTTGAATTTTTTTCTACAGAAATAAAAAAAGAATATAAAGAAAGATTTGAATTTATAATTGATAAATTTAGTAATTTAGAAAATATTTTAAAAGAAAGAAATTTACAAAAGATTCCAGTTGCAATAATTTTTGACCTAGGCCTTTCTTCATTTCAAATTGATAATCCCGAAAGAGGCTTTTCTTATCGGCA
>JALRAW010000014.1 GCA_023257975.1 Candidatus Fonsibacter sp. | reverse complement strand
TAGCGCAATAGTTAGATTGGCATCAGCAAAGCGCGGAGCGGCGCTTCCTGCTGCAAGCAACATCGCAACTCCCAAGAAGCTAGCTAATGAACCAGCGATAACAAAGGAGAGTAGTTTGAATTTTTGGGTATCTAAACCTTCAAGCCGCACTGGTAAAATATTAAAATAGTTGGCACTTGTACGTGCTATGCTTCCAATTTCAGCTGTAACACCTAAAGGAGATATTCTTAAAAACGCAACCGTTGCAATTAGCGCAACCAAAATCCATTGTAAATTAGTTCTGCAAATCTAGACATAACAGCATCTTTTTTATGCGCAGTTTCTTTATCTAAAGTAAGAGACTCTATAGCTCTATGAGCGAACAAAAGAATAGTTCCGCCTGGTGTTTCATAAACCCCGCGAGATTTTATTCCAATAAATCTATTTTCAACAAGGTCTACTCTGCCTACTCCATTTTTGCCGCCAATATTATTTAAAAGAGAAAGTAATTTACTTGGAGAACATTTTTTATTGTTAATACTAATTGGATCGCCATTTTTAAAACCAATAGTTACATAGGATGGTTTATTTGGAGCTTTTTCAGGTGATACTGTTCTTTGAAAAATAAATTCTGGGGCTTGCTTTGATGGATCTTCTAAAATTTTACCCTCCGTTGAGGTATGAAATAAATTGTCATCTACAGAAAATGGCGGTGCTCCTTTTTTATCACTTGGTACAGGAATATTATTTTTCTTTGCATATTTAATTAGATCGCTTCTGGATGTAAAATCCCAATCACGCCATGGAGCAATAATTTTAATTTTTGGATTAAAATAATAATAACCCAACTCAAATCTTACTTGATCATTACCCTTTCCTGTTGATCCATGTGATACTGCATCTGCTTTAAATTTTTTAGCAATTTGAATTTGACGTTTTGCAATAAGGGGTCGAGCTATAGAGGTGCCAAGTAAATAAATACCTTCATATAAGGCATTTCCTCTAATCATTGGAAAAATATAATCTTTGACAAAGATATCTTTTAGATCTTCAATAACAATATTTTTAACACCTAGATTGGTTGCATTTCTAATTATTTTTTTTCTATCTATTTCTTGACCAAGATCTGCGGTGTAAGCAATAACTTCTGCATGATAGTTTTCTTGTAACCAACGTAAAATTACTGAGGTATCTAGCCCCCCAGAATAAGCTAAAACAATTTTTTTAACTTTTTTCTTCATTACTAAATAAAATTACATTTCTTTTTAGCAGCTTCATAGGCTTCACCAAAACCACTCAACGAAAAAGTGTCGATAGTTTTAGAACCTTTAGCTGAAGTAGCCGTAACTTTAGCTTGTGAAGATTTTTTCATCATGTCTATCATAGATACTTCTTCTTCATATTTTGTAAGCCAAGCAAAATTGTCGTCAGTTTCAAACTTGAATTCTTTTTTGTCGATAGCAACATTTACTTTAGAAGAGGCTTTGTAATTATAACCACTCGTAACGCTTATTTCGTTTTGTATTTTGTCATTAGGTCTAAAACTTACAAATATTCTAGACTCTGCTCGATTAAGATTTTTTGGGTCAGAAGCTACAGGGCTTGATACAGCATAACAAACTTGCTGGCCGTTAATATTTGTATTTTGGGCAGTCCAGTTTTTAAATTGTCCATCTAGCTTAATTTGTGCGAATATTTTTTGCTCAAAAGATAATAAAAAAATTACAGAAAAAAATAAAACTCTTAAGGACATGGGTTTGAATATATCAATTGAACATTATTAATGTCTTTTATTACATCATTAGTCAGTAACAGATCAATACTATCAATATTCTTCTTTAACTGTTCCATTGATGTTGCGCCAATAATCGTTGAAGTTACAAATTTTTGAATAATGCAAAATTTGATTGCCATTTGAGCAGGATCGATATTGTATTTTTTTGCAACTTCGCAATAAGCTTTAACTGCTGCTTCAGTATTTGGAGTTCTATATCTATCAAATCTATTTCCCCACAAAACCTCTCTAGTTCCAGCAGGTTTTTTGCCGTTTAAATATTTTCCTGTTAAATGTCCACCACCCAAAGGAGAGTAAGCAAGTAATCCAATTTTTTCTCTAATTGAAATTTCCGAAAGACCCACCTCATAACTTCTATTAAGAAGACTGTATGCATTTTGGATTGTTATAGGTTTAGGAATATTATGTTTTTCAGCAAGTTTTATATATTGACTTGTTCCCCACGGAGTTTCATTAGACAACCCATAATATTTTATTTTTCCAGCTTTTATTAAAGAAGCCATTACTTCCATGGTTTCAAGAATAGGCACTATTTCATTTGTATCCGTGTGTTCATATTCAAGTCCACTAAACACATTTAAAGGTCTATCAGGCCAGTGGAGTTGATAAATATCTACGTGATCAATTTGTAAATTTTTTAAACTATTATCGATTGCAGTGTTAATTTGTTTTTTATTTAATCGAGTTTCTTTTTCGCCTGGTCTAATCCAGTCCATTCCGGATCTGCCCGTTACTTTGTCTGCAATAATAATTTGATCTCTTTTTTTTGTTTTTTTTAACCATTTAGCAATAATTCTACTTGTTGCACCGCATGTTTCCTTTGTAGGTGGGATGGAATACAATTCAGCAGTATCAAAAAAATTAATCCCTTTGGAGACGGCATAATCCATTTGATCAAAACCATCTTGCTCGGTGTTTTGCATGGAACCCCAAGTCATAGTGCCAAGACAAATTTGACTAACGTTTAAATCAGTATTTGGTATTTTGTTAAATTTCATATTTTTTTACTTCTAAAACGATAATGGAATAGCCTTTTTTTAACCTTCTTGAAATGAACATATTTTAACATTATGTATTGGGTCAAACAAACATATAGGTAAAAAAAATATGAACTTAAAGTATGGTCAAACAAGAGCTACGACACGTGCAGAATCGGGTGCCATAGATCAGGGCCTTAGATCCTACATGTTGAAGATCTACAATTACATGGCAACAGGTATTCTGGTGACAGGTTTTGTAGCGTTATTTTTATTTAAATATTCAGTAGTTACAAATGAAGCTGGTTCAATTACTGGCTTAACTAATTTAGGTAATGCAATTTACAATTCTGCATTAATGTGGGTAATCGCTTTTGCTCCATTAGGTATTGTAATGTGGATGAGTTTTGGACTTGCAAAAATGAGCGCATCAAAAGCTCAAACATTATTTTGGGTATTTGCAGGATTAATGGGTGCATCACTTTCCTCAATATTTATGGTTTATGTTGGCGCTAGTATTGCTCGAGTATTTTTTATTACCGCAGCAACTTTTGCTACAATGAGCCTTTATGGTTACACAACAAAATCTGATCTAACTAAACTTGGATCGTTTTTGATGATGGGCCTAATCGGAATTATCATTGCTTCAATCGTAAATATTTTTCTTAAATCTACTCAACTAGAATTTATCGTTTCATTACTTGGAGTTATAATTTTTGTTGGTCTGACTGCTTATGATACACAAAAAATTAAAGACATGTACTTTGATGGCGGAGATTCTGAGACAATGGCAAAAAAATCTATTATGGGTGCTTTAACTCTTTATTTAGATTTTATTAACCTTTTTGTAATGTTGCTAAGATTTTTTGGACAAAGAAGAGACTAATTAACAAATACTATTACAGCCCCGTATAATTCGGGGCTGTTCTATTAATGAATCAATCTAATTTACTTAAACCAGATTGGTCAAAAATTCCAACTCCCAAAAAAAATGTTTCTTTAGAACATTTAAATAATTTTTTAATTCCAGAAATAAAACTTCTAAGTACTAACAAAGAAGAAGTTAATTTATCAAAATTAGTTGGGCTTAGTATTATTTATATTTACCCTATGACTGGTCGACCTGACATAGCATTACCCAAAGGTTGGGATGAAATACCAGGTGCAAGAGGATGCACTCCTCAATCTTGTAGTTTTAGAGATAATTTTTCAGAGTTAAAAAGATTAAATGTTAAGAATATCTTTGGACTTTCAAGTCAAACAACTGAATACCAGAAAGAAATGGTAGAAAGACTGAATCTTCCATATCCTATTTTGTCTGATGAAAAACTTAAGTTTGCAAATTCTCTTAAATTACCAATTTTTAAAGTAGAAAATATGAATTTAATTGAGAGAGTAACTTTGATTTTAGATAATAATAAAATTATAAAATGTTTTTATCCGGTTTTTCCACCCGATCAGAATGTAAATGATGTAATATTTTGGTTAAAAAAAAGATAAGTGTTTGTCAACTAACCTAAAATTAAATCTCCTATACCCACAAATAAATAACAACCAAAGAAAAAGATTATAATAACTAAAACCCAGTAACAATTAACCAGTCTATCTTTAAAAATTTTTTTATTTATAATTTTAGAGGATTCTTTAGGTTCCCAAATTGATTTTTTAAATTTTCTAATGTCGTAACTATATTTCCAAAAATCTTTACTAGTTTGATCTTGATCTCCCGTTTCAAATTGTTTTAGGTAATTTGATATAAAAATTAATAGATAGATTGAAATTGTCAGAACCAAAATTGACCAAAACGCTTTTATTCCTAATATATAAAGTAAAAGTATTGCTCCAATTATTAGAATAAATGGATTCTTCATTTGATCATTTTTCTAATAATTAAAAAAATTGAAACTAATATTAGTGGTAATAAAATAGCTCCTATATAACCATACTCATCTAATACCCAATTCAAAATAAAAAGAAAACAGATTATCCCAGCTAGAACAGATAGGATGTAAGTAATAAAATTTTTTGTCATACAATCAATATAATTTAGTTAAAGTACAATTTCATTAAATTTAAAATTATTTTTGATTTAAGTTTAATCTAATTTTTCGAGCATTTTTTAGAACAATATTTAACGAAATCCCAATTTTTTTCCCATTTTTTTCTCCAAAAAAAATCTCTGTTACAATTAAGACAAGTCTTTTTTGGTAAATGATTTTTTTTTCTCAAATTATTTAATAACTTTTAAATATTTAGCTGAGTGTTTTTTTGAAATAATTTTTAGTATGGAGCTTAAATTGTCAGATGTTTTAATGACTAAGCCATTTGCATCTTTTAATTGATATTTATTTTTATCTTTTTGGTTAAGTTTTTTTAATATTTGAAAAAGGGGATTTTCAGTTGCTTTTCTGTAGATTTCAAAACTAATCATAGTCTTACTCATATAAATCCCATAATCTTTCCATTCTCCAACAGAGACCATTGATCCATAAAGATTTAGAATTTCCTGAAGTTCTTTTTTATTAAAAAAGTTTTCTTTATTAAGATTATTATTTTTAATTACATGAAGCTTCATTGATCAATTCTGTGTTTTTGAATTAAAGATACTTGCATAATCGTGAATATTAAAGTGATTGGCAATAATCCAAATACTTTAAATTGAACCCAAAACTCTTCACTTTGCGTTCTCCAAACAAGCTCATTTAAAATTGCTAAGAAAATAAAAAAATATATCCAACGTTTATTTAAAATATTCCAACCCTCATCTGAAATTTTAATCGATTCATCAAATAATTTTTTTAACAAAGGTTGTTTTAGAAAGATTTTTCCATAAATAAGAATAAGTGCAAAAATTATATTTATGATTGTAGGCTTCATATAAAAGAATATTTTATTATCAAAAACAATTGCTAGTCCGCCAAACACAGTGACTACTACAGCCCCTAATATTGGAATTGTTGGAATTTTTTTATCTATTCGATAAACAAAAAATACCGATATAATAGTTGCAATAATTAATGGAAGTATTGCATAACTCATTCCATATTTTCTGTAGAAATAAAAAAATAATAATAACGGACCTATATCTAAGAAAAACTTTATGAGACCTTTATTCATTAAATTTTTAATAATTATTTATATAATTATTTTAAACTTTAATTCATCTTTAGCAAAAGAATTTAAATACGATGTTCGTGCTTATAATTTAAATGTTATGGATATTAATTTTAATATTGATGATGAAATAAATAATAAAATTACATTTAGTGCTGAAAGCGTAGGAATCGTTGGTTTCTTTGTAAAAGTTTTTGCAAAATCTAAAGTTGAATTTAATGATAAAAGTAAAAATACTTGGAATTATGAATATCGTTATGACAAGCCATCAACTAATAAGTATAGAGTAAATAAAATTAATTTTACAAAAGAAAAAGTTCTTAATTTTGAGACTGATCCGCCCAGAACTGAAGATTTAACAAAAAAAATTCCATACAATAAAGAAGACTATTTTGGTGTGATTGATCCAATCTTTGCGGTTAAAAAATTATTTTTAATTGATAAAAAAAATCTTGATTGTGATAAAAAAATAAAGGTTTTTGATGGTAATATTTTTTATTATTTAGTGATGAAGAAAGAAAATGTACAAATAGATTTTGATTCAGTTTTTTCTTATTATAAAGGAAAATTACAAAAGTGCATTTTAACTTATCAGCCAATATCAGGTTATATACCAGGAGATCCTAACACTCCTGAGCAATTTAAAGTGGATCTTTATTTTGGAATTGTTGGGGATAACTATTTTCCAATTTATGCAACAACTAAAGGGAAAAAAGGAATTAGACTCAAGATGTATTTAGACTCGATACAGTGAGGTATTGAATTTTTTATAAGAATCACTACTTTAAATTTTAATGTTAGAAAAAAAATTAAACAAAGCCAAATTCTCAATTGGAGAAGTAGTAAGACATCGTTTGTTTGATTTTAGAGGTGTGATTTACGATGTAGATTTTCAATTCAACAATTCAGAAGAGTGGTACCAATCAATTCCAAAAGCAGCACGTCCTAGAAAAGATCAGCCTTTTTATCATTTACTAGCTGAAAATGATGAGATTACTTATGAAGCTTATGTTTCAGAACAAAATTTAGTAGGCGACGATCCAAATGAACCTGTTAGACATCCCTTAGTTAATGAAATATTTAAGGGGAAAAGAGGGAATCTTTACTTTAAGCCTTCAAATTAGTCATAATTATTACTGCCTTAATTCAAACAATTTTAACGCAAAAGTTAGACAGATTAATTTATTAAATTATAGTTAATACCTAACTGAGTTATTTTTGATCCCCAATCTCCCTTATCTCAGTTAGGTAAACTTCTAATCTTCCCAAACATGTAGTAAAAAAATGTTCTTAAATGTTTGGAATATTTAAACCTAGAACTTTTTTTAATTTAGCAAACACCAGTATTTTTTGGCTAAAGATAATTTTGGTTTTTGCACTTATTGTTGGTTTAGTTTTAGCATTAGTTTTTTCTCCTATTGATTATTTACAAAAAGATACGGTAAGAATTATGTATATTCATGTACCGTCTTCTTGGATTTCTTTATTTATTTTTTTAATTATTGGAATTTCATCATTTATAAGTTTAATTTTTAAAGTTAGAGTTTTTTCAGTTTATGCAAAAAGTTTAGCACCCATAGGATTAGTTTTTTCTTTAATATCTGTTGTGACAGGATCCCTGTGGGGTTACCCAACATGGGGAACTTTTTGGAGTTGGGATGGTAGATTAACCTCGATGTTTATTTTGGTGTTAACTTATATTTTATATGTATCTTTGTGGTTGATTATAAAAAATTATAATTCAGCTGAAAAAATTACTAATATTGTTGGCATAGTAGGATTAATAAATATTCCAATTATTAAATTTTCTGTTGCATGGTGGAATACCCTTCATCAACCAGCAAGCATTACGCTAACTGCCGCACCTACTATACATAGCTCAATGTTAGCACCATTACTTATTATGTTTTTTAGCTTTTGTATTTTATCGCTAATTATTTTCTTGATTAGATATAAATATGAAATTATAAATTTTAGAGTTAATAAAAAATGATTTTACAATTTTTAAATATGGGCGGTTACGGTTTGTATATATGGTTATCATATGCATTTGCCGCTTTGTCTTTAACTGTACTTTATTACGTTTCAGTTAAAAAATTAAATTCTATTAAAAATATCGAACATCTTTATCAATCTGAAAAAGTTGAAGAGGTTACAGTTTCAGCACAAGCTAATAGATTTTAGTTTAATATCTAATTAAGTCCCGATATCTTCTAAAAAATTTGTTTAAGTACTATTATGATTTTTAGCAAATCTTCAAAAAATAGATTAAAAATCTTTTCTTTAATAGCAATTGCTGCATCAATAATATTTTTTTTTATTTATAATAATCTTCAAAAGAATGTGGTGTATTTCTATGCGCCTCAAGAAATAAAAAATTTAAAAGATACACCATCTAATAAGATTAGACTTGGAGGGTTAGTAAAAGAAGGATCGTTAAAGAAAAATAATAATACTTATGTTTTTATTATTACTGATTTAAAGAATGAAATTTTTGTTGAGTATAAGGGTTTATTGCCCAATTTATTTATTGAAGGAAAAAGTGCAGTTGTAGAGGGTGTTTTAAAAGATAAAAAATATTTTATTGCAAGCACCATACTTGCTAAGCATGATGAGAATTATATGCCGCCAGAAGTTGCTAATAGTTTGAAAAAAAATAAATTAAATAAATAATTATGGGTGGTTATATAGGTAATTTAGCCTTATTCTTTTCTTTAATATTTAACGTTTTTTTAATTTTTTCATTAGTCAAAGGGATAAGAAGCAATAATTTTAAAAACTTAAGAACAATTAATTTTTTTAATAATAGTATTTTTTTATTATTATTAATTTCATTTTTAACTTTAATATATTGTTTTATTGTTTCTGATTTTTCCAATGTAGCCGTTTATCAAAATTCTCACACCACTAAGCCTTTAATTTACAAAATATCAGGAGCATGGGGAAATCACGAAGGAAGTATGGTTTTATTTATTTTAATATTGTCATTATTTTCATTTGTTTTTTTCAGAACAAAAGTCAGTGAAAAATTAAGAGTTTATACAGTTTTTTTTCAATCAATATTAATACTAATTTTTTTAATTTTTTTAATTCTAACTTCAAATCCTTTTGATCAGATGGATCCAAGGCCATCGCAAGGTTTAGGTTTAAATCCAATTCTGCAGGATCCGTTACTTGCAATACATCCACCATTTTTATATTTTGGTTATGTTGGTTTTTCTTTAGTCTTTAGTTTTGCGCTTGCTGGATTAGTAACTAATAATTTTGACAAATCATGGAGTAAGATTGCAAATTTTTGGATTATTCTCCCTTGGTCTTTGCTCACTATTGGAATTGGTCTTGGATCTTTTTGGGCTTATTATGAATTAGGTTGGGGTGGATATTGGTTTTGGGACCCAGTTGAGAATGCATCACTAATGCCTTGGCTTGCAGCAACCGCTTTAATTCATTCTAACATTGTAACTTTAAAAAAAGACACATTACATTCTTGGACGGCATTACTTTCTATATTCACTTTTATAATGAGTTTACTCGGAACATTTTTAGTCAGATCTGGAGTGTTGAATTCTGTTCATGCTTTTGCAAACGATCCTTATAGAGGTGTATATATTTTAAGTGCAATATTATTTATCACTTTTTTTTCATTAGCTATTTTTATTATTAAAAGTCCTAAAAAAGTCTTGTATGGAAAATATTCTTTTTTTCTCAGAGATAATTTTATTTTAATTAATAATTGTTTTTTGATCTTTTTTCTTTCAGTGGTTTTAGTTGGAACCGTTTATCCTATTATTTTAGACGCTATTAGTGGGAAAAGTATTTCGGTAGGTCCTATTTATTATCATACTATTTTAGCCCCTTTTTTATTTGTATTTTTATTTTTCATGTCTCATGGACCTCTTCTTAGCTGGAATAAAGAAGATAAATTTTTACAAATAAAAAATTTTAAAATATTTTTTCCAACTTCAGTTGTGATTTGTTTAATAATTATTTTTTGGCTATTTGATTATAAGGATATAACTTTAATTTTGGGGTTATTATTTTCAATTTATTTAATAGTTTCCGTTATTTTTGATTGGATTTTTCAAAAAAAATTAAGTGTAAATCTTGGCAGATTAATTTCCCACCTTGGTTTTGGAGTATTAATTTTTTCAATATTCGTTAACGCCTATTTATCCAAAGAGATTAATACTGCTATGAAAGTTGGGGATGAAATTAAAATTCAAGAATTTCTTATTAAATTTAAAAGCATTAATAAAGTCAAAAAAGAAAATTATGACGAGGTTTTTGGTAATTTTTTAGTAACTTTGAATGATAAACAAGTAGAATTATCTCCTTCAATTAGGAAATATGACCAACCTGTTCAATTTACTTCCGAGACAAGTATTAGATCAAACCTAATTACAGATTACTATTTTGCAATTAATTTATCTGAGTTTGAGAAAGATAAAATTATGGTCAGATTTTACTATAAGCCTTTAATGTTTTGGATTTGGCTTTCTATATTATTAATTGCATTTGGTGGAATTTATCAAACTTTTAGAATTAGAAATGAACAATAAATATAAAATTATAATTCTTGGAGCCACAATTGTTATAATTTTTATTCTTTTTTTAAAAGTTCTTAATTCTGACAAAACTTATCAACCCAATCAAATGATTGGAAAAAAACTTCCTCAATTTATTTTAGAGGATCTTTTTAATAAAAATACAAAACTTGATACCAGTGTATGGGCTAATAAGGATTTTATTGTTTTAAATATTTGGGCATCATGGTGTGTTCCTTGTCAAATTGAGCATCCTTTCTTAATGAGCCTAAAGGATAAAAATAAAATTAATATTATTGGTCTTAATTATAAAGATGAAAGTAAAAATGCTAAAAATTTTTTAAAAAAATATGTAAATCCTTACAGCATAATTGGTGTTGATAAAAAGGGTGAATTTTCAATTCTATTAGGAGCCTATGGAGTTCCAGAGACCTACGTTGTAGAAAAAGGGAAAATAATTTTCAAGCATATTGGTCCAATCAATGAAGATGTCGTTAATAAAATTTTACAGCTAAAAAAATAATGAAAAAATTTTTTTTTGTAATTATATTATTTATTTTATCTTTGAATATTGTTCATGCAAATGAGGATCTTAAAAATAAAATCTATAAAAATATTAGATGTATCTTTTGTCA
>JALRAW010000068.1 GCA_023257975.1 Candidatus Fonsibacter sp. | reverse complement strand
TACAAAAAAATTGCAAGCCAGTTTTATACTTTCTGGTCGAATACAATATACTGGATTTACTGGTTGAAGATCTCTGACTAAGTCAGAAACAGAATTAAATTTTTTCAATTCTTGTTATGTCCTTTTGTTAAAAAATTATTATTAATTAACCAATTGAGTCGGCAATTAAAGCTATTTTTAATTTCTGTAAAGTATTTATTTTAGGTAAGAAAAATTTCTTCCACACTGTGACCTTAGCTTGTGATAGGGTTCGGGAAGGACTATATTAAAAAGTACTTCATGAATAAAATTTTAACCTCAAAAGTGAATTTAGGACAGTTCGAGAACAAATCTTTACTTATAGTCGATGACGATGATCCATTCCGAAACAGGCTTTCAAAAGCTATGGAAAATAAGGGTTTTTTTGTTACCTCAGCTTCTAGTGTTGCTGAGGCAAATCAAAAAGTTAAAGCCTCACCCCCAACTTTTGCCATTATAGACCTTAGACTTAACGACGGTAGCGGTCTGGATGTTGTTAAAGAGATCCACAAAGTTAAAGCTGATAGTAGAATTATAGTTTTAACCGGCTATGGAAACATTCCAACGGCTGTAGCAGCGGTTAAATCGGGAGCTATAGACTACCTTGCAAAGCCAGCTGATGCCGAGGACTTAGAAGCTGCTTTATTGGCAGATAAAGATAAGAAGGCAATTCCTCCTGAGAACCCAATGTCTGCAGACAGGGTAAAATGGGAACATATTCAGAGAGTATTTGAATTATGCGACCGAAATGTTTCTGAGACTGCGAGAAGACTTAAAATGCATAGAAGAACCCTTCAAAGAATACTTTCAAAAAGATCACCAAAATAACTAATTATTTTTACAAGACCTAAAATAAGTATTTTGTATTAATATTCTTTTATTTGGACCTGTTATTAGGTGATCTATTCTAAATAAATTATTATTTATTACTTTTAAATATGTTTTGTAGATATCTTTATTACAAAAGTACCAAGAAACAAGATTCTCTTTGAGGTTGTTGTTAAATTTTTGATAAACTTTATTTTTTTTATCACCTAGTAAAAAGTAAAATTTTATAAAATTCTTATTTTCAACAATATCAAACTTTTGATAGCCAGATATTGCATCAGTAGTATCTTTTTTGTGTATTAAGCTTTTTTCTTCATAAAAAAAGTTATTTAATTTTTTAGATTTTAAAGACACTAACCCTTTGCCTAAAAAGCCATTTGATATTTTTTTTTTTAAATACCAAGAACCCAAAAGGTTTTTGAACATTTATAATTAGATATTAATAATTTAAGACTTTATATATTTTTTTAATTTAAAAATATGTGGAATTAACAATGCAAGTAAAGTTATTTTAAATAGTTCAGCAAATACAAAAGGAGCAACACCTAATTTTAAAATAGAATCGTTCCAACCAAATATTGTACCCAGCCAAATAACTCCCAACACATAAGTTGGGATAATCGCAATTATTAATTTTGTAATTCTTGTTAGTATTTTATCTTCATCTTTGATATTTCCAGAAAGATAAACAGTAATAAAATATCCTATTAAGTATCCACAAGTTGGTCCAAGTATATAACTTAATCCAATTCCTTTTTCGGGTGTGCCAGCAAATACAGGAAGACCAAACAAACCTTCTAAGAAATAAGTTAATAGTATTAAAAGGCCCACTCTTTTTCCAAAAGCAACACCGATCGCCATGATTACGAACGTTTGCATAGTCATTGGCACAGGATAAAATGGAACTTTAGTTTTTGCAGATAAAGTAATTACAAAGGTTGAGAAAATAATTATGGGCAACAACCACATAATTTCTTTTAATAAAAAAAGTTTTTTACTTTGAATTTTGTTATTAAGCATTTTTTTTTGTCAGTTTTAAAAAAACATCTTCTAAGTCAGCATCTTCTGTTAAAATGTCCGAAATTTCAATATTTTTTTCCTTAACTTCAGATATGATTTCTTCAATTTTATTCTCATTTTTATTATACGTGATGCTAATAAGATCAGATTTTGGATAGCTAATTTTAAGACCAGACTTGAGTTTTTCTCCAATATTTTTAGCTATTTTTAATTTAAAAATTATTTTTTTTGTTAATATATTATTTAGCAAATTTTCAGTTTTATCTAATGCTATTAACTCACCATTATTAATAATTGCAATTCGATTGCATAATTGTTGAGCTTCTTGCAGATAGTGTGTTGTTAAAATAATTGTTACACCTTGTTTGTTAAGCTGTTGAATGTTTTCTAAAAGTTGCTGTCTAAGATCTACATCAACGCCAGCAGTAGGCTCATCCAGAATTAAAATAGGAGGTCGGTGAACAAGTGCTTTTGCAACCAATAATCTTCTTTTCATACCTCCAGATAAACTTCGAGCATAAGAATCTGCTTTATCTTTAAGCATAGTGATTTCTAAAATTTTATCTGTGATTCTTTCGCTTGCTTTTATTCCATACATTCCAGCTTGAATTTCGAGTAATTTTCTTGGAGAAAAAAATGGATCAAGATTTGTTTCTTGAGGCACAATTCCAATGGAACTTCTTACCTCTCTTGGGTTTTTATCTAGATCAAAATTCCACACCTTTACTAAACCGGAAGATTTTATAACTGTTCCTGCAAGAATATTTATAAATGTAGATTTACCTGCTCCATTTGGACCTAATAAACCAAATATTTCTCCTTTATTAACACTTAAGTTAATATTTTTTAAAGCATGGATTGTATTTTGCTTTGTCTTAAATTCTTTTGAAAGATTAGTAATTTCTAGTGCTAAAAAATTTTCCATTAATATTATGTAATATAATTTTTGTATTTATAAGATAATATTTATTTAATGACCAATTCAAAAAAAACAGACCTTCTTTATCTAATTGATGGTTCTGGTTACATTTTTAGAGCATTTTATGCTCTTCCACCACTTACAAGAAAAAGTGATGGGATGCCAGTTGGGGCTGTAAGTGGATTTTGTAATATGCTCCACAAATTTTTAGAGGATGCAAAATTAAAAAATGGTCACGAAAAACCAACCCATATAGCCGTCATATTTGATAGTGCTAGAAAGAATTTTAGAAATAATATTTATTCAGAATACAAAGCAAATAGAACCGAAACTCCAGAGGATTTAATACCTCAATTTAGTTTTATACGTGAAGCTGTAAAAGCTTTCAATTTACCTAGTATAGAAATGGAAAATTATGAAGCTGATGATTTAATAGCTACATATAAAAAAGAAGCTATAAAAAAAAATATAAGGGTAAAGATTATTTCATCCGACAAAGATTTAATGCAATTAATTGATGACCAAACAACTCTTTTTGACTCAATGAAAAATAAGGATATTGGTATTGAAGAAGTTAAGGAAAAATTTGGTGTAACACCTGATAAAGTTATTGAAGTACAAGCATTAGCGGGAGATAGTTCAGATAATATACCTGGAGTTCCAGGTATAGGAGTTAAAACTGCCGCGGAGTTAATTAATGAATTTGGTTCAGTAGAAAACTTATTAAAAAATATTGATAAGATTAAACAGCCTAAACGAAGACAGACAATTTCTGAAAATAAAGAGAATGCGCTTATTAGTAAAAAATTGGTAACTCTAAAAGACGATATTCCTATAGTTGAAAAAGTTGAGGATTTTACAGTTAAGGATTTAGATAAAGTAAAAATTATTTCATTTTTAAAAAAGATGGAATTTACCAGACTTTTAGAAAGAATTGAAAAGGTTTATGGAGCACAAACTGATAAAAGAGAAATTGTTTTAGAAGAAACCAAAAAAAGTATTTCCTCAAGCGCAAAAGTTTCTAGAGAAAATTATAAAACAGTATTTGAATTATCTGAGCTAGAAAAAATTTTAGAAGAAGCTGAAAAAAAAGGATCAGTCGTTGTTGACGTTGAGACAAATTCTTTAAATATTAGACAGGCTGATTTAGTGGGAATTTCCTTATGCGTAAAAGAGGGTGATGCTTATTACGTGCCTTTAAATCATTCTAATAAAGAGGATAAGCAGATTAAATTTCAGTTAGATACCGATGCTGTTATTAAAAAGATCAAACCTTTTCTTGAAGACAAAAGTATAAAAATAATTGGACATAATATTAAGTTTGATTTTGGAATATTTAAAAAATATGGGATACATCTAAATTCAATTGAAGACACCATGTTAATGTCTTACGTGCTCGATGCTGGAATAAATCGTCATGGCATGGATTTGCTTTCTGAGATTCATCTAAATCATAAAACTATTTCATTTAAAGATGTTGCTGGCATTGGAAAGTCACAAGTTACTTTTGATAAGGTTCATGTTGATAAAGCTACGGAATATGCAGCTGAAGATGCTGATGTTACTTTAAGATTATATAATTTTTTTAATAATAGAATTTTTAAAGAAGAGGTACTGAAAGTTTATGAAGAACTTGAAAAACCAATGGTTCAAGTTTTGTCGCAGATGGAGGAAAATGGAATTAAAATTGATGAAAAAATTCTAAAAAATTTATCATTAAAATTTGAGAAAGATTTAAAAGTTTTAGAAAAAAAAATTTATGAACTTGCAGGCGAGCAGTTTAATATTGCATCCACAAAACAACTTGGTGATATTCTTTATAAAAAGCTAAAAATTGTTGGCACTAAGAAAACGAAAAAAGGTAATTACGCTACAAATGTTAATATTTTAGAGGATTTAGCTTTCCAAGGACATGATTTGCCAAAACTTATTTTAGATTGGAGACAAAAATCCAAATTAAAAAATACATATACTGACAGTTTGCAAGAATTTATTGATCCAAAAACTAAAAGAATTCATACATCTTTTTTACTAGCTGCTACCAATACAGGTAGACTTGCATCTAGTGATCCTAATATCCAAAATATCCCAATTAAATCTGCAGAAGGAAGGGAAATACGTTCTGCGTTTATAGCAGAAAAAGGTAATTTTTTAATTTCAGCAGATTATAGTCAAATTGAAATGAGAATACTTGCACACATGGCAGATGTTAAAGAGCTAAAGAAGGGTTTTTTAAACTCTGAAGATATTCATAACATTACTGCAGCTCAAATCTTTGAAGTAAAGCAAAATGAAATTAATGAAGAAATGAGAAGAAAAGCAAAGGCAATAAATTTTGGAATTATTTATGGAATTTCATCATATGGTCTTGCTAAACAAATCTCAGTTTCAAATACTGAGGCAGAATCTTTCTTAAAATCCTATTTTAAGAAATTTCCAGAAATAAAAGATTATATGAACGAAACATTAAAAAGTTGTAGAAAATATGGTTATGTGAAAACAATATTCGGTAGAAAGTGCAACTTTCCAAATATTAATGATAAAAATCATACTTTAAGAACTTTTCAAGAAAGAGCATCTATTAATGCTCCAATCCAAGGAACTGCAGCAGATCTTTTAAGGCTGGCTATGATTAAAATAGATCAAAAAATTCAAGATCAAGATTTACAATGTAAAATGCTTTTGCAAATTCATGATGAACTAGTATTCGAATCCTCTGCGGATAATATTAAAAAATCTAAAATTGATATTGTCGAAATAATGTCAAAAGCCTCTGAGCCAAACTATAAATTTTCTATTCCTTTAAGCGTAGATATTAAAGAAGGATTAAATTGGACCACTGCTCATTAAAACTTTTGATTATACAAATATTATTATAAAATAATTTATATGAACAAAACAATCGCCCTAGTCGATGATGACAGAAATATTTTAACAAGTGTTTCAATGGCACTTGAAAATGAAGGATTTAAAGTTCAGACGTATCTGGATGGTGAAAGTGCATATATAGGAATGACCAGGCTTCCTCCTGATTTAGCAGTTATAGATTTAAAAATGCCTAAGATGAATGGTGAGGAGTTGCTAGAAAAACTTAGAAAAAAATCTTCTATTCCTGTAATTTTATTAACTTCCAAAGATGATGAGGTAGATGAATTATTAGGATTGAAACTTGGTGCTGATGATTATGTTAAAAAGTCTGGAGGTTTTTCCATTAAAGTATTGATAGAGAGAATTAGAGTTCAATTTAGAAAGTTAGAGCCAAAAACTGTCTCTCAACCAAAAAATATTCTAACAGTTGGTCGGTTAACTTTGGACTCGGAACAACTAGAATGTGAGTGGGGAGGAAAAGCTTTGCCTGATAAGTTAACCACAACCGAATTTAAAATTATTTATGAATTAGCAAAAAGACCAGGTGTTGTTAAGGAAAGGGCGTACTTAATGAATATTGCTTATAAGCAAGATAATGACATTGAGGATAGGACTATTGATAGCCACGTTAAACGAATACGCAAAAAATTTAAAAAAATTGATCCCAAATTTTCCGCAATTGAGACAAGATATGGAAGTGGATATCGCTGGAATATTAGCTAGATCTAATGAAAAGATTTATTAGCTTAAAATCACTATTAGCAAAATTTTTATTTATAAATTTATTTTTCTTTTCAATATTAACTCTAGCAACTTATTCATATCTACAATCTATAGAACCGGAACTTGTTAATAATAAAAAGAAAGAGCACTCTAAACTTATTAAAAATATTGCTTTAAATATGGAGTTACAGCGCACTCCTTATAAACGAGATAATTTAAAAAGTTTTTTGGCAAATTATAAATATTTATTGCCCAATATTAATCAAATTAGAATTTATGACTCAAAAAAACAAATCATAGCGGATGTTCACTCTTTAGATATAAATGCAAAACCCTTTTATAAAGTACCTGAAGTTCAAGAAAAAAAATTAACAACAGATAATATACCAGACACCTCGGACCTAACTACTCAACAAGAAGAGAAATTACTTAATAAAATTATTAGCGATAATTTAAATATATTAGGGTCCGACAAGGTCTTAACTTTCTCAAAAAAAATTAAAGAAAATTTTATTGTTGTTAGCTTATCTTCGTTAGTTTTAAATAATGAAAATAAAGGGTTTATTGTCATAACAGAGGACTCAAATGACATTCAAAATGCTGTTATTGAGAGAAAAAATTTTGTTATTAGGACTGCATTAAGTGTTGCTGCAATCATATTGATTTTTTCAATTTTTTTAAATGCAAATATAATTAAACCAATTAGAATTCTAGGCCGCTATACCTCCTCAGCAAGCTCAGATCATCCTGATAATAAAATTATTAATAGAATTAATTTAAGACCTGATGAAATTGGTAACTTATCAAGATCACTCTCTGGAATGACAAATAATTTATATAAAAGAATTGAATTTGCAGAAAGATTTGCATCTGATCTTACTCATGAAATTAGAAATCCTCTAGCATCATTAAAAGCTGCATCAGAATTATTACCAAATGCAAAAGATTCTGAAAAAAAAAATAGATTACTTGGTATATTGAATGATGATGTTGTGAGAATTGAAAGACTGATAACAGATTATTCTAATATGCTGAAAGGTGAAGCATTAGAAGCTAAATTGCAACTAACTAAATTTGATCTAATTAAACTTATAAATAAAGTTGCAGAGGAATATCAGCAAGTTATTAATAATACTAAAAAAAATATTTCAATAGAGATTAATAATTTAATTAAAAAAAAAACTTTTATTATTGGTTTTGAAAGTAGGATTCAGCAAGTTATTTCTAATATATTAGAAAACTCTATATCTTTCAGTCCAGAAAAAAGTATTTTAAAAATAAAAATTGAAAGAGTTAAAAATGATGCAAAAATAATTATAACTGATGAAGGACCAGGTTTTAACGAAAGTAATATCGGCAAAGTTTTTGAAAGATTTTATAGTAATAGACCTAAGGAAATGTTTGGTCAGCACTCCGGATTAGGATTAAATATTGTAAAAAATATAGTCGAATCTCACAAAGGACATATTAAAGCCTATAATTTAGATGGAAGCAGAGGAGCGGCCATTGAGATTGATTTACCAATAGCAGATTAATTCATAAATAAATTTGATATGGCTAAGTTTTATTGTTAATTAACTTTCATAATGACACAAGATTTTAAAGTAAAAGATTTAAAACTAGCAGAATTTGGTAATAAAGAAATTTCCTTGGCAGAAACTGAAATGCCAGGATTAATGGCAATTAGAAGCGAGTATCAGTCAAGTAAGCCTTTAAGAGGAGCTAAGATAATTGGCTGTTTGCATATGACAATTCAAACTGCAGTTTTAATAGAAACACTAGTGGCGCTTGGAGCTGAAGTTAGATGGTCATCTTGTAATATATTTTCAACGCAAGATCATGCAGCAGCAGCTATCGCTGCAAAAGGAATACCAGTTTACGCATGGAAGGGTGAAACGGAGGAGGAGTATTGGTGGTGTATTGAACAAACTATTAATGGAAAAAAAGATTGGAAACCTAATCTCCTGTTAGATGATGGAGGAGATTTAACTATGTTGATGCACGATAAGTATAAAGATTTATTGAAGAATATTAAAGGGGTTTCGGAAGAGACAACCACTGGAGTGAAGGCTTTAAAAATATTAGAGAAAGAAAATAAATTATTAATTCCAGCAATTAACGTAAATGACTCAGTGACAAAATCTAAATTTGATAATTTGTATGGCTGTAGAGAAAGTTTAGTAGACTCGATTAGAAGAGCAACAGATGTAATGATGTCAGGAAAAGTTGCTATCGTTGCAGGATTTGGAGATGTTGGAAAAGGAAGTGCGGCATCCCTTAGACAAAGTGGAGCAAGAGTTTTAGTTACAGAAGCAGATCCAATTTGCGCCTTGCAAGCTGCAATGGAAGGTTATGAAGTTGTACTAATGGATGAAGCCATCTCTTCAGCTGACATTGTTGTTACGGCCACAGGTAACAAAGATATCGTCACTATTGAGCATATGAGAAAAATGAAAGATAGATCAATACTTTGTAATATTGGACATTTTGACAATGAAATTCAAGTTAGTGCATTAAAAAATTATCGGTGGAATGAAGTAAAGCCTCAGGTTCATGAAATTGAGTTTCCAGATAAAAAAAGAATTATTTTATTAGCAGAGGGAAGATTGGTAAATCT
>JALRAW010000050.1 GCA_023257975.1 Candidatus Fonsibacter sp. | reverse complement strand
AACAAAGAATTACCAGAGGAGTTTTTAGAAATTTTCATTGTTGATGAAAATTTTAAACCCATAGGAACTGTACCATCATCTAAAGTTTTAAGAACACCGCGTGATACAAAAATGATTGCAATAATGACTGAGTCTCCTTTTTTAGTACCAGTAGATATGGATAGGGAAGAAGTAGGTAATTTATTTGAAAATTACAGTTTAAATTCAGCATGTGTAGTTGATAAAAATAATAAATTAGTCGGGATGATTACTTATGATGATGTATTAACAGTCTTAAAAGAAGAGGCTGAAGAAGATGCTTTAAGACTGGCTGGTGTTGGAGATGAAGAAATCACAGATGGAGTTTTTGTAAAAACCAAAAGACGCTTTAATTGGTTACTGTTGAATCTTTTCACCGCTTTTTTGGCAACGTGGTGTATAAGTTTATTCGGCGCAACTATAGAACAAATGGTTGTTTTGGCTTTTTTGATGCCGATTGTTGCTTCTATGGGAGGTAATGCTGGCATGCAAACTCTAGCAGTAACAGTTCGAACTTTAGCAACTAACGATTTAACAAAAAACAATTTTAATCAAAACATTTTAAAAGAATTTAATATAGGTGTTTTAAATGGAATTATTTTTGCAATTATAAGTTCTTTAATTGTACAACTTTGGTTTAAAGATATTCAATTATCTCTAATTATTTCTATATCAATGGTTATTACAATGATTGTTGCTGGTTTATTTGGAATTGTCGTTCCAGTAACCTTAAAGAAAATGAAGATTGATCCAGCTATTGCATCAAGTGTATTTGTAACAACAATAACTGATGTAATAGGCTTTGTATCTTTTCTTGGTGTTGGAGCTTATTTTTTATAAATTATCTATTAATCTTATATTTTCTATATAGTAAGCAATAAATAATCTCGAATTTTTTATTGTAGTCGACGTGTTTAAATTTTTTAAATTTCTTAGTTCTAGGTATTCAAGTTTAATTTTATTGTTCTTTATTAAATTTTGAATTCTTTCATTTAAATAAATAGGTATTTTTTTTTGTTTATTGAGGTTTTTCTTTATATTCCTTAGTTCTTTAACAACATTTGCTGCAATTTTTAATGACTTTAATTTAAGTAGTATATTTCTTGAAGAAAGCGCTATTGATTTGTTATCTCTTATGGTTTTACAATTAATTATTTTACTAGGATATCTTTTTTCAATAAATTTCTTTAACAAAAAAAATTGCTGATAATCTTTTTCGCCCATAAATATTTTATTAGGTTTAATTAGTTTTGTAAGTCTATCCATTACATCAATAACACCTTCAAAATGTCCTTTTCTATACTTAGCACATAGGATTTTATCTTTATGACTTAATGAAATCTTTTTTGATCTTTTGAAGTTATATATATCTTTAGTTTTTGGAATAAAAACTAGATCAACTCTAAGTTTTTTTAATATTTTCAAATCTTTGTTAATATTTTTTGGATATTTTTTAAAGTCGTTTAAATTATTTAATGCATGAAAGATTTAAACTGCCCAATCTTCCACACACTGAAAAAGACGGACAGTCTATAGAAACCTCAGTGATTAATTATATTAATAGTCAATTTGATCCCACCATGAATTGGAAAGATGCAGAGTATGTTGCAAAGAAATGGAAAGGTGCTTTTGCTATAAAAGGAATCGTATCTGTAGAAGATGCAAAGAAAGCAGTAGATATAGGCGCAACAGCAATAATGATTTCAAATCACGGAGGAAGACAACTAGATGCTTCTATGTCTCCATTCGATGTTCTCGCCGATATTGTTGATGCAGTTGGAGATAAAGTGGATGTAATTTTAGATGGTGGAGTTAGAAGAGGAACTCACGTCTTAAAAGCTTTAGCGCTTGGAGCAAAAGCGTGTTCATTTGGAAAAGGTTATTTATATGCATTATCAGCAGGCGGTCAGCCTGGCGTTGAAGCAATTCTTAGAATTATGCACGCTGAAATTAAAAGAGGAATGACTTTAATGGGCTGCAGAAGCGTAAAAGAAATTACTAGAGACAAAGTAATTTTTAGAAAAAAATGAAATTAGCGGATAGTATTTTTAAACTTGGTACCGAAAATGCTTTTGTTGTTCTTGCAAAAGCAAAAGCTTTAGAGGCCCAAGGAAAAGAAATAATTAATTTAGGGATAGGTCAGCCAGACTTTAAAACCCCAAAACATATTGTTGATGCTGCAAAAAAAGCTCTAGATGATGGTTTTCATGGCTACACACCAGCCAATGGTCTTTTAGAGTTAAGACAGGGAGTATCTCGTCATATTAAAAAAATGTATGGCGCGAATGTAGACGCTTCAAGAGTCGTAATAATGCCGGGTGGTAAACCTACGATGTTTTTTGCAATGTTAATGTTTGGTCAGCCAGGAGCAGAAATTATCTATCCAGAACCAGGATTTCCAATTTATGAATCAATGATTAATTATTCAGGAGCAAAAGCAGTTCCTATGTATTTAAGTGAGAAAAATAATTTTTCTTTCAAAGCGGAAGAAGTTTTAAAATTAATAAATGACAAAACTCGTTTAATTATAATTAACAATCCACAAAACCCAACGGGAGGTCTCATAGAAAGAGAACAAATTGATAAACTCGTTGCAGGTTTAAAAAAATTTCCTGAAGTTGCAATTTTAAGCGATGAAATTTATAGCAGACAAATTTATGATAATAAAAAAATGCCTTCTTTTTTTAATTATCCAGAACTTTTTGATCGATTAATTGTTTTAGATGGTTGGAGCAAAACATATGCAATGACAGGCTGGCGTTTAGGTTGGAGTGTATGGCCAGAAAAAATTATCGAAGACATCACTAGATTATGCGTGAATGATCATTCCTGTCCTTGTGCCTCAACTCAAATTGCAGGTCTTGCCGCTTTAGATGGACCTCATAATTTTTTAGATGAGATGATGAGTCAATTTAGTAGAAGAAGAAAATTAATTGTTGATGGTTTAAATAGCATTAAAGGAATTACTTGTAATAATCCCGGAGGAGCCTTTTATGTATTTCCTAATATTAGTGGAACCGGAATGAGTGGTAATGAGTTTGCAGATAAATGTTTAAATGAAGCAGGTGTTGCAATTATTCCAGGTGTTAGCTTTGGTAAGTCCGCTAAAGATTTTGTAAGATTTAGTTTTGCCAACTCTTACGAAAATATAGAAAAAGCTTTAGAAAAAATTAAAAAAACTGTTGTCAAATAAAGTTTTTTTTTCGATTTCAAAGACCTATATATATCAACCAAAATAATATAAGTTTGAGATATGTCTACGTTAGCAATGCCAAAAATTGATCAACTAGTTTTAAATGATAAAGAAAAAATTGTTCGCGATTTAAAAAAATTTACTAATCCAATTAATATTATTTCAGATCCTGAAGGAATAACTCCTTATGAGACAGACGCATTAAGTGCTTATAAACAAAAACCAATGGCCGTTGTTCTTCCTGAAAATACAGAGGAAGTGAGTGATATTTTAAAATATTGTTATGATAGGAATATTAAGATTGTTCCAAGAGGATCCGGCACAGGTCTTTCCGGTGGAGCACTGCCTCTAGCAGACTGCATTTTGTTAGGTCTTAGTAAATTCAATAAAATTTTAGAAATTGATTTTGAAAATAGATGTGTTGTTACACAGCCCGGAGTTACCAATCTATCTTTGACAAAAGCCGTTGAACATAATGGATTTTATTATGCACCAGATCCTTCAAGCCAAATCGCCTGCTCAATTGGTGGGAATATTGCTGAGAATTCTGGAGGAGTTCATTCTTTAAAATATGGAACTACAACTAATAATGTTCTTGGGGTTGAAGTTGTTTTGATGGATGGAACGATTATGAGATTTGGAGGAAAAAAATTAGAGTCTGAAGGTTATGATTTATTGGGTTTAATTACAGGGTCAGAAGGATTGCTCGGAGTTTTAACAGAGGTAACAGTTAAAATTTTAAAAAAACCACAGTCAGTTAAAGCTCTGCTATTGGGCTTTCAAAGCATTGAAGATTCTGGTCAGTGCGTTTCAGATATTATTTCAGGCGGAATAATCCCTGCGGGAATGGAAATTATGGATAAGCCTTTAATAAAAGCAACCGACAATTATGCTAAGGCTGGATATCCAAAAGACGTTGAGGCAATTTTAATTGTAGAGTTAGACGGCACAGAGAGTGAAGTAAATATTTTAATAAAAAGAGTAGAGGAAATTGCTAAGAAAAATAAATCCACATATTTGCGCATAAGCAAAAATGATGAAGAAAGATTAAGGTTCTGGCTTGGACGAAAAGCAGCATTCCCTGCAATTGGTGATATGTCGCCTGATTATTTATGTATGGATGGAACAATTCCTAGGAAAAAATTAGCCGAAGTCCTAAAAGAAATTACTAAACTTTCACAAAAACATGGCTTAAGAGTTGCAAATTGTTTTCATGCGGGAGATGGAAATTTACACCCTTTGATTATGTTTGATTCAAATAT
>JALRAW010000045.1 GCA_023257975.1 Candidatus Fonsibacter sp. | reverse complement strand
AACTAATTCATTAAAAGATATTCCGTAATAATTAGCAATCTCTGGAACTAAAGATAAACTTGTCATACCTGGTTGAGTATTTACTTCAAGAATATAAATTTTATTAACTTTGTCAGATTCATTATACCTAAAATCTGATCTCGTTACTCCTCTACAACCCAAAATATTATGAGCCTGCAGAGCTATATCTAAAATCTTTTTATAATCAGCTTCATTTATTTTAATGGGAATAATATGTTTCGTCTTAGCATTTGCTGAATATTTTGCTTCATAATCATAAAATGATCTTGCAGGCACAATCTCTATTCCCCCTAAGGCTTTTGAGCCCATCACCGCTACCTGTATCTCTCTTCCTGGTATGTACTTTTCTAGAATTAAAAAATTATATTTTTTTAATGAAGAGACAATTGTGTCTTCATCAGATTTCTTTGGTTCATCTAAAACATAAACGCCCACACTAGAACCTTCATTATTTGGCTTAACAACACAAGGATACCCAATTTTTGAACTTTTAAAATCTTCTAAACTTTTAATAACCTGATACTCAGGCGAACTAATTTTGGCATCCTTAAAGATTCTTTTTGATGTTAATTTATCCATAGCGATTGCTGAAGATAAGATTCCAGAATGTGTATAAGGTATTTTTAAATGCTCTAATAATCCTTGGATAGAACCATCTTCTCCAAATCTTCCATGCAGAGCGTTAAAAACTTTATCAGGTTTATTCTTAATTAATTTTTCAATAAAATCATCTTTTGCATCTAAACTTGTCACATCAAAACCAATTTCAGCAAGAGCTTTTGCGCAGGCTTTACCACTATCTAAACTTACGTCTCTTTCAGCTGACGTCCCGCCCATTAAAACTGTAACTTTTTCTTTTTTCATTTTGTTCCTACAACTTCTAATTCTAGCTCTAAGTTTATATTAGTTTTTTTAAAAACTTCTTTTTTTATATTTTCAATTAAATTTTCTGCATCTTCTGAGCTTGCTTTACCTAAATTCTCTAAAAAATTACAATGTAAATTTGATAGCTTAATTCCTCCGACCTTTAAATCAGCACAACCCGACTCTTTTATTAATTGCCAAGCTTTTTTATTTGAATTATTTGGATTTTTAAATGTGCTACCCCCTGTTTTGATCTTTTGCGGTTGCTCAAGATCTTTTTTATTTTTTAAATTTTTCATAATTTCTAACACCTTGTTTTTTTCAAGAGAAGATCCCTTCATCTCAATATTTGTAATAATCTGATTTTTAGTAAGAGAACTATGTCGATAAGAAAAATTTATATCTTTGTTATCAATAATTTTAATTTCTCCATTCATATCGATTGCTGAGATACTCAATACTACTTTGGATATATCGCTACCATAACAACCTGAGTTCATAATAACACCTCCCGCGACAGTTCCTGGAATGCAATATAAAAATTCAAAACCAGTTAAATTATTATTAGCGGCATATTCAGCCAAAAGAGATTTTTGGGTTGCCGGTCCACAATTGATAATGTCATTATTAATTTTTATATAATCAAAATCTTTTCCAAATTTAATAACCACGCCATCAAACCCTTTGTCCCTAATTAATAAATTTGAACCAGAGCCAATTACAATAATTGGAAGATGTTGGTTGTTATTTCTTAAAAATATCTGCAAATCTTTGAGATTCTTTGGCTTAAAAAAAAATTTCGCTTTTCCACCAATTCCAAGCCAATTAGATTTGGATAAATCAAAATCTTCTCTCAACTCTCCTTGAATATTTTTTTTTAGTTGTGAATAAAAATTAATGCCCATTTTTTAAATTAACAGCAATTTCTCTAATCCAACTACTAATACTTCCTGCCCCCATACAAACAATAATTTCATTTCCATAAGTATGACGTTTTATAAATCTCTCTAAATCAAGTTGATTTTCTATGCATATAACATCTTTTTTTGAACTTTTTTTAATAAGTTTAGCCAACTCATAATGATTAATATTTTTTATTGGTTTCTCACTAGCTGCATAAATAGGACATAAAACAACTAAATCACTATCTTTAAATGCATTTGCAAATTCTTTTTTTAAAGAAGCAACTCTTGAATATCTGTGTGGCTGAAACACTGTTACAATTTTCTTGTCCTTAAAACCGGATTTAATAGCATTTAAAACTGATGTAATTTCTGTTGGGTGGTGGGCATAATCATCATAAATTTCACTTCCTCTAAAATTAGTGATTTTAGTTAATCTTCTTTGTACCCCTAAAAAATTTTTTAAAGTTTTTTTTATAATATTATTTTTAATACCTAAACTTTTAGCAACTCCTATGGCAGCAGTTGCATTAAGTACATTGTGTCTGCCCAATAAATTTAATTCAATATTTCTAATATGTTCAACTTTATTATTAAGTTTTACGGATATATTAAAATGCATCGATTTTCCTAAATTTTTTAAATTGTAAGGGTGAAGATCTGATCCGTTTTCAAAACCATAAGTGATAATGTTAGATTTATTCTTATTTTTTAAAATTTTTTTTAAAAATTTATCATCAGTGCAAACAAATGATTTACCAATTAAAGGCGTCTTATTTATAAAAGTTTCAAAACTTTTATACAGATTATTAAAATTTTTATAATAATCTAAATGCTCCTTATCAATATTACTGACTACGGAATAAGTAATTGGTATTTTTAAAAAACTACCATCAGATTCATCTGCTTCGACAACCGCCCAGTCTCCTTTTCCAAATAATGCATTTGAGTTAATTGAGTTTAATATACCCCCATTAATAATCATTGGGTCTAGTTTTGCTTTAAATAAAAGTGTTGATATCAATGAAGTAATTGTCGTTTTGCCATGAGCTCCACTGATAACTATATTTTTTTTTAACCTAACAATTTCAGAAAGCATCTCTACTCTCTGAATAACCGGTATTTTTTTTATTTTTGCCTGTCTTAATTCTGGATTATCTTTGCTAATTGCAGATGAAAATACCACTAGTTTAGAATTTCCTATATTTTTTCTTGCATGATTAAAAAAAACTTTTAATCCAAGCTTTTGTAATCTTTTTATATTTTTATTATTTCTTGATTGATCGCTACCTTGAACTTTGAATCCAATATTGTGCATAATTTCAGCAATACCGCTCATGCCAATTCCTCCTATGCCAATAAAATGAACCTGATCATTAGTTGTAATTTTAAAAGTCATTATAAAAGGTTATTAATTTCTTTTTCAAAAATTTCATTAACGTTTGTTTTTGTTAATTCTTTTAATTTGCTCTTTTTTTCAAGTAACTTTTCTTTGTTAATGATTAAATCTTTTACTAAATCAAATAATTTTTCGCTGTTTAATTCTTGTTGATCAATAAGCCAGCATGCGCTCATTCTAAAAAAATACTCTGCATTATAAAATTGATGATTATCTAGAGAATTTTTAAATGGGATCGCTATAAAGGGGATCTGTAAAAAAGCCAACTCTGATAATGTTGAAGAACCAGCTCTTGTAATAACTAAATCTGATAGCATCATGTATTTTTCAATATTTGGTTCAAAATTAAAAATAGTAACATTAGAATTCTTTTTATAAGAAAAATCTATTTTTGTTTCTTGCTCTTTATTTCCTGATTGATGAAAAATTCTTATTTTTTTATTCAAACTAAATAATTTATTTAATGATTTAGGTAATGTTTTGCTAAAAATTTCTGCACCTTGACTTCCACCAATAACAAGTAAGGTAAAATCAAAATTATTATCTTTTTTTAAATCATTTTTTTCTTTTGCTGCATAAATTTGCTCTCTAATCAGTTGTCCAACAAAATTAATTTTATCATTATTTATATTTAAGTGCTTTAATGGATATCCAGTAAATATCTTTATTGAACTATTTAAAAAGAACTTATTAACTCTTCCAACTACAGAGTTTGTTTCATAAATAACAAATTTTTTTTTGAGTAATTTGGCTGCTAACAAAACAGGAAAAGAAGCGTAACCTCCTGAGCCAATAATTAATTGTGGTTTTTTAAATAAAAGAAAAAAAACTGAATATAAAAACGAAAAAAATATTAAAAATAATGAATAAATTAATCCTAAACCTTTTTTTCCAGTAGGAGTTTGTACATTAATAAATGTAATATTTCTTAAATTTAGATTATTTATAAACCTTTTGGCTCTATAATCAGTAATAAGATCTACATTAAATTTTTTTTTTTCTAAATATTGAGCAAGTGATATAGCTGGAAATATATGTCCACCAGTCCCACCTGTGCAGATTAAAATCTTTTTCATTAAGATAATTTTTTCTTAGTAAAACAAAGTAATACTCCAAATATTATTGCACAGCCAATCATGGATGATCCCCCATAACTTATAAATGGAAAAGTCATTCCTTTGTTTGGAAGAATATTTAAAGTAACTCCTAAGTTAATTATAGATTGCAAATAAACTAAACACGACAAGCCTATTAATACTAATTTTCTAAATGGATTGTTTTCAATATTAAATTGAGAAAAAACTCTTAAAAAAATAAAAGTTATTATTAAAAAAATTATTAATATCATCAAAATACCAAACTCTTCTCCAATCACCGCTAAAACAAAGTCGGTATGTGCCTCAGGAACTCTCTCTTTCAATATCCCTTCGCCTATTCCTCTTCCTGCAAATCCACCTTGTTTTATTGCTTCTAATGCTTTTTCAGTTTGTAAGTTATCTCCTTTATTAGGATCAACAAAAGTTCTTAACCTTCTAAAAATATAAAAAAACCTTTCACTAAATAATAATATTGCTGATGCAATGCCTAAAAAAATTACAGAACCTAAAGAAATAAGAAGAACAATGCTAACTCCAGAAACAAATATTAAAATTAACCAAACTGAAAAAATTAATAAACTTTGACCCACATCAGGCTGATTAAGTAATAATAACAAGGAAAAAAATAATACACAAAAACTATAAAAAATTCTTAATTTAAGTTCTCCTATCTGTGAATTAGAAATAATTAAAGAACACAATAAAACAAAAAAAGGTTTATAAATTTCTACCGGCTGAAATCTAAAAAAAATTAAATTTACCCATCTTTTAGAGCCTTTAACCTCCACTCCAAAAATTAAAACGGATAACAATAAAAAAGAAGTAAGAATAAAACCTAAAATACAATATTTCTCTATTTGTTTTGGGTCTAATAAAGATAGGAAAGATAAAATTAAAAAACTAATAAATGCAAACAAGATATGCTTCACAATTAAAAGATAATCTGTTTTGTATATTTTTTCTGAAGCAATATTAGAAGTGGAAGTATAAGCAAAAAATATTCCCAAAAATATTAAAGAAATTATTAAAAAAAAAAGTAGTTTATCAATATTTCTCCACCACAGCGCCAATTGATTTGTGTTGGTTCTGCCAAAATTAATCATGAATATTTTTTTACTAACTGTTTAAAAATATTGCCTCGATGTTCAAAATTTTTATATTGATCAAAAGAAGCGGCTGAAGGGCTTAATAATATAACTTGTTTTAAATTAGGATAATTTTTGGCCTCAGTTAAAGTTGACAAAAATGCCTTCTCAAGAGAGTAACTAATATTGCATTTTACTATATTTTTAATTTGTTTTAAAAAAAAATTTATATTTCGTCCTATAATATAAGCTCTCATTATAGATTTTTTATATTTATGAACCATTATCTTGTCTTTTGCTTTAGGAAGCCCCCCAAGTATCCAGTGAATGTTTTTATAATTATTTAAAGCCACCTCGGTTGATGAAAAATTTGTTGCTTTAGAATCGTTTATAAAAGTCAAATTATTCTTTGTTTTTACAATTTCTTGTCTATGCGGAAGTCCTTTAAAATTTTTAATTGTTTTTAAATAAATATTTTTTGAAATTTTAAACAATTTTGCAATTCGCAAGGCAATGTAAAGACAATTTTTAAAATGAATTCCTTTTAGTGGAGGGCTAATTAAATCATCTTTAATATTGTGATTAATATTTTTTTTAATTAATTCAATATTTCTTTGATCGTATTTTTCAGACTTTAAAACTTTAAATATTTTAGATTCTTTGTCATTGCTCAAATCTAAAAAGCCAATTCCTCTTTTTGTTAATCCTTTAAAAATTCTAAGTTTAGCTGAAATATATTTGTTAAAACTTTCGTGTCTTTCAATATGGTCTGGGCTAACATTTAATAAAATTGAAACCGAACTTGGCAAACGCCATGAGTAATCCAACTGATAGGATGAGATTTCTAGCACAAATATTGCCGAT
>JALRAW010000019.1 GCA_023257975.1 Candidatus Fonsibacter sp. | reverse complement strand
TGGTGGTGAAATTGGCATTGCAACAGGGAAATTTCATGCTAGAGGACCTGTTGGTGTTGAGCAACTTACAAGCTTTAAATATTTAGTTAAAGGCACAAATCATTTAAGAGATTGATGCTTAGTAATATCTAACTATCTGTTTATGGAGTTTTTTTAGAAATTTTTTAAATTTTTATGATAATCTAAATGGTCTTGTGTAAAATTTGTAAAAATTCCCGCCTTAAAATTAATACTATCCAATCTATTTTGATGCAGTCCGTGGCTAGAGGCCTCTAAACACACGTTATCAATTTTATTTTTTTTTAAGAAATTTAACTCTTTATGAATTGTAATGACATCGGGAGTTGTAAGATTTGTTTTTTTAAATTTATTTTTATAAAAAATACCAAGTGTACCAATAGCTGCTGAATTTATTTTAAGCTTTTTTAAAATCTGAAAATAAAAATGAGCAACCGACGATTTTCCATTTGTTCCTGTAACAGCAATTATATTATTAGGTTTTTCTTTATATTTTGCACAACAAACTTTTGCTAAAAATTTTCTAACGTTTTTTACTATTAAATAATTTTTGTTTTTTATATTTTTACTTGTAACAACTTTAAAAGCGCCTCTTGATAAAGCTTCTGATGAATATGAATTTCCAGATTGTTTTGAGCCATCAATTGCAAAAAAAATTTCATTTTTTTTTATTTTTTTTGAGTTGATAGAAAGATTTCTATTATTATGTTGTAAAAATTTAATTTTATTACTTAGCATTAAGAACAATATTATAATTTTTTGAAGCTAAAATAGGTCCAATTCTTTTTATAATATTTCCCGCTGTAGGAACAGCATTCCATCCTGAATCTGATTTATAAAAACCTTTACTAGGTATTGCTTTTGGCTCATCGATCATAACTAATAATAAATACTCTGGTTTTTCCTCTGGATATGCTGAAACAAAAACAGTCATAACATCTTTGGAATATCCTTTAGATGTTTTAGAAACTTTAACTGCAGTTCCTGTTTTTCCTATAACAGAATAACCGTTAACATCAGCTCTTTTTGCGGTACCTTGCATAGGATCGTCTTTGTCGACTACTTTTCTAAGCATTTTAATCATTTTTTTACTTGTTTCTTCGCTAATAACTCTTTCTTTTTTTATATTCTGATTTTGTTTTACTAAAGTTGGATAAATTTTATATCCGCCATTTACTAACGATGCATAAGCTGATGCTAATTGAATAGGTGTAGTGCTAATTCCATGGCCATATGAAGCTGTTGCCAAAGTGCAATTATCCCATTTCATCGGTAAAGATTTGCTTTTTTCTGGAAGCTCAACAGATGCTTTTTCAAATATTCCCAGCTTTGTTAAAAAATTTTTGTGATTCTCAATTCCAATTTTTTCTATTATTTTTACTGTTCCTATATTTGATGATTTTACTAAAATTTCTGTAGTAGTTAGATCTCTTTTTAAATTTTTATCGTGCTCATTGATGGGCTGAGAAGGTCCACAATTATATACTTGTTTTTCTAGATTTTTAAATAAAGTATTTTCATCAATAAGTTTTAATTCTAATGCATTAGCAATAGTTAAAGCTTTAAATACTGAACCTAACTCATAAACACCAAGAGTAATCTTATTTAAATATTTCTCATCATTAACTAGTGATCTTCTGTTAATATCAAAATCAGGCAGCGAAACTAATGAAATTATTTCTCCAGAGTTCACATTCATAAGAAGTGAAGCGGCCCCTTTTGCTGAATAATCCGCTAAAGCATTTTCTAATGCATCTCTTACTTGAGACTGTATGACTGTATCAAGTGTAATTTGAAATGAATTATCAGAAAATTTCGCATTTAAAATTTGATTATTAAAATAATTTTCAATACCTGAAATACCTTTATTGTCCTCATCTGTTTGACCCAGTACATGACTAAATAAATTTCTTTGAGGATAAATTCTAACTTGTCTTCTGCTTAATTCAATTGCAGGCTCACCTAACATGATTGCTTTTTTATATTCAATATGATCAAGTTTTTTTTTAAGTACAATTCTTTTTTTTTCTTCACTTTCTTTTTGAATTTCATTTATATTTAATCCTGGAAATTGAGATTTTAATTTAATTAAAAGTTGAGGTAAATTTTTTGTCTTGTCTACTTTTAAAACAAGATCGTAAATATCAATATTTTTCGCTATCAATAAGTTCGTTCTGTCAATGATATCTCTTCTTTGATTGTAGTCTTTGTCTGTAATAAAATCTTCGAAATTAATTTCATTACTTCTATTAATACCAAGGTACAAAAGCTTTAATAAAATTACTAAAAATACAAAGAAAAAAATTTTAAATACTAGATTTGCCCTTGAATTAAATAAGGAATAACTATTATTAATACTATTTTTATTATCCTCATTAATAAAATTTTGAAAATAAAAACTTTTTTGCTTATTGTTATTTGTTTTATTTTTCATTTAAATATTTAAAATTAGTTTTATCCATCTCTATGTAGTCTGAGGATAAATGCAATTTAGCTAATTTTTTTACTCTCTCTGGTGCTGCAAGATAATTATTTTCTAACTTTTCATTCTTTAATTTTTCTACTAAATCAGTCTGCTCCTGCTTTAACTTTAATATTTCTTTTTCAATATCGCGTGTTTTATTTTTAATATACGACACACAAATTGTTCCGATAATAACTATAAATAGTACGATTGATATTTTTTTACGCATGCAAGACCTCTTCTAATTGAAAATATTTTTCAAGATTTAGATATGATCTTTTAAATTCAAAAGAGTGATCCTGAATTTTAGTTGCACATCTTAATTTTGCAGATCTTGCTCTATTATTATTTTTTGTCTCTTTTTCAGATGCAATAATCGGTCTTCTATTTTTTATTTCTAATATATTAAAATTTTTAGATACATTGCCTTCTGGTAGATAACGAGATGTTCCTATTATTTTATTTGAAAAAATATCAAAAATTTTTTTAACAACTTTATCTTCTAAAGAATGAAAAGTAATAACAACTATTTTTCCATCTATAGATAAATTTTTAATTGCTGAAATTAAACCCTCATAAAGTTCTGATAATTCTTGATTAACAATCATTCTAATAGCTTGAAAAATTTTTGCACAAGAATCTACTTTATTATACTTACTATTTTTGTATCTTTTGGCCCTCAAAATAATCTCAGCCAATTCTTGTGTTGAGTTTATTTCTTTGTCTTTTCTTTTTTGAACAATAAGTTTTGCAATTAATCCGGAGTCTTTATCCTCTCCAAATAAACTAAAAATATTTCTTAAATCCTTTTGATTAAGTTTATTTACAATATCATGTGCTGTAACATTATTTTTCCCCATAGTCATTTTTAATAATCCATCGTGCCGATAAGAAAAGCCTCTTTCGGGATTATCAATTTGAAATGAAGAAAGGCCTAGGTCAAAAATTATTGCAACTGGAATCTTTTGTAAATTTCTTTCTTTTAAAATATTTTCTAAATTACTAAATTTATCAATTATAAAT
>JALRAW010000186.1 GCA_023257975.1 Candidatus Fonsibacter sp. | reverse complement strand
AACATCTTTCTTCTCCTTCAGGTTGGGGCCATTGTCGCTGGTAAACCAGACCATGGTATTTTCGGCTATGCCGAGCTCACGAAGT
Source organism: Candidatus Fonsibacter sp. (assembly GCA_023257975.1). Taxonomy (GTDB): domain Bacteria; phylum Pseudomonadota; class Alphaproteobacteria; order Pelagibacterales; family Pelagibacteraceae; genus Fontibacterium; species Fontibacterium subtropicum. The sequence goes on along the minus strand of JALRAW010000186.1, from coordinate 8,956 downwards.
GCCTTACGCAAGGCCCCCACTTGGGTGTCCACCGCGGTGATGTTGCTGTTTGCACGGCTGCGGTTTCCGATTTTAAAGTTAAAAACTACAATGAAGAAAAAATAAAAAAAGAAGGATTAGAAGATTTTAATTTAGAACTTGAAAAAAATATCGATATTTTATCTTTCATCGCTAGCCAAAATATTAATCGACCAAGACTGGTGATTGGCTTTGCAGCGGAGACTAAAAACATAATTGAAAATGCACAAAAGAAAATCCAAAATAAACACTGTGACTGGATTGTAGCTAATAATGTGGCTGATAAATCTATTGGTTTTAACTCAGATTATAATGAAATTTTTTTAATTTCTAAAAATAAAGAAGTTGAGAAATTTAATAAAACAACAAAATCAGAAATTGCAAAAAAACTATCTAATAAAATACTTCACGCCCTTATTCAGTAATGGTTAAGATTTTAGTAAAAAAAATAAATTATAAACATAAAGATCTGCCTAAATATGAAACAATAGGCTCTTCTGGTTTAGATTTAATTGCTAATATTGATAAAGAAATAATATTAAAGCCTAATGAGCGAACATTAGTACCGACTGGTTTATCTGTAGCCATCCCTGAAAATTATGAAATACAAGTAAGACCAAGATCGGGACTTGCGGCAAAGAATGGAATTAGCGTTTTAAATACACCTGGAACAGTGGATGCTGATTATCGAGGTGAAATTAAAGTCATATTAATAAACTTAAGTTTAGAAAATTTTAAAATTGAACCAGGACAAAGAATTGCACAGATGGTGCTTTGCCCTGTTGTAAAAGCTGAATTAGTTGAGGTTGATACGCTTCCTGAATCGGTTCGTGGAAGCGGTGGATTTGGTTCAACCGGCCGATAAATATTCATGAAACTTAGTTATGATGATGTCAAAAGATACATTGCTCATATCAATTTAAAAAAAATCGGCAGCTTTGGTCAAAAGAAAATCATCGATACAAAAGTTCTCATTATTGGTGTTGGTGGATTAGGCTCGCCTGTTGCACTCTATCTTGCGTCATCTGGAATAAACAATATTGGCATCGTTGATGATGATAAAATAGATATCTCAAATTTACACCGACAAATTTTATTTAATGAAGAAGACGTTAATAAGTTTAAAGTTGATATTACTGAAAAAAGATTAAAAAAAATTAATTCTAAAATTAAAATTATAAAATTTAAAAATAAAATTGATAGTAATAATATAAATAAGATTGCAAAAAGATATGATCTTATCATCGATGGGACCGATAGTTTTAAATCAAAATTATTAATTAACGATTATTGTTATAAAAATAAAAAAATCTTAATTTGCGGAGCTATCAGTAAGTTCGATGGTCATGTTTTTGTTTTTAATTTTAAAAATAAAAACTCCCCTTGTCTTAGATGTTTTATGCCAGAAATTCCAAGTGGAGATATGATGGATTGCCAAAATGAGGGGGTTTTGTCTACTCTTGCGGGGATGGTTGGAACAATTATGGCTAATGAGGCAATTCGTGAAATATTAAATTTTGAAAATTCATTATGTGGAAATATTTTAATTATTAACGCTGAGAGTCTTTTAATAAAAAAAATTAAATTAAATAAAAACAAAAATTGCATTAGGGAGATTAAATGAAGTTTAAATCAATAATTATTATTTTATCTTTTATTATTTTTACAAGTGCAGATTTACTGGCACAAAAAGTTATTACTAAAAAGTATCTTAGCATTAGAACCAGCGTTGCAAATCTAAGAATTGGACCCTCGCCTGCCCATCCTATTGCATTCGTATATGAAAAAAAAAATATGCCCGTTGAAGTAATTGACGAGTTTGAAGTATGGAGAAAAGTCAAAGACTATCAAGGCGATATTGGTTGGGTTCATTTAAGCCAACTTTCTAGAAAAAGAACTTTATTAACTTTGAAGGATGGAATTGTTCTTTTTAAAAGTGCAACAATCTATTCTAGACCAATTATTAAAATTGGGAATTTAGAAGCTGCCTCTATTAAAAAATGCATTCCAAATTGGTGTTTGGTTGAAATTCAAAAATATAGAGGATGGATTCAAACCGATCACGTTTGGGGCTTAGAAAATAAAGAAATTATCAATTAAATTTGTAAAATTCTCTATTAAACTGTAAATTAACAAATAATTATCAATAATTTTAATTCTCTATAGATTTCATGAAACAACAAAATAAATACAACTATCAAGATCTGCTTGATTGTGCTGAAGGGAAAATGTTTGGACCTGGTAATGCAAAATTACCTGCTCCACCGATGTTAATGTTTGATAGAATTACCTCTATCACATCTGATGGTGGATTATTTAATAAAGGTGAAATTTTAGCAGAATTAGACATCAAAGATAATTTATGGTTTTTCGAATGTCATTTTAAAGGAGATCCTGTGATGCCAGGATGTTTAGGGTTAGATGCTATGTGGCAGCTGTTAGGATTTTATCTTGGTTGGTTAGGCAATCCTGGTCATGGTCGGGCACTTGGTGTTAATGAAGTAAAATTTACAGGTGAAGTTGTAAAACAAGTAAAACTAGTAAAATATGTCATTAATATCAAAAGATTACTAAGAAAAGGCGAAACTTGTGTTGGTTTGGCTGATGGTTTAGTCTTTGCTGACAGTAAAGAAATATATAACGCTAAAAATCTTAAAGTTGGTTTGTTTAAAAGCTAAGGAGAATTGATGCGAAGAGTAGTAATAACAGGTTCTGGCATTGTGTCATGTATTGGTAATAATAAAAAAGAAGTTTTAGATTCTCTTCTTAATACAAAGTCTGGAATAACCTTTTCTGAAGAATATAAAAAATATAATTTTAAAAGCCAAGTCTGTGGCATTCCAAAAATCAAATACGACGATTTAATTGATAGAAAGGTTTTAAGATTTATGGGAGATGGTTCTGCTTATGCTTATCTTTCAATGAAAGAGGCTATTGAAGAATCTGGTCTTACTGAAAAAGAAATTAGCAATGAGAAAACTGGAATTATTATTGGATCTGGAGGTCCTTCAATTAAGAACGTTATGTTCGCAATTGATTCAACAAGAGCGTCAGGTCCTAAAAAAATGGGCCCTTTTATTGTGCCAAGAACAATGGCAAGTACATGCTCTGCAACTCTTGCAACGCCTTTTAAAATTAAAGGGGTTAACTATTCAATTAGTTCTGCTTGTGCAACGAGCGCACATTGTATTGGTAATGCTATGGAACTTATTCAATTTGGAAAACAAGATATTGTTTTTGCAGGGGGTGGTGAAGAGATAGATTGGAGTCTTTCTGCAATGTTTGATGCAATGACCGCATTATCATCAAAATATAATGATACTCCACAAACTGCTTCTAGACCTTACGATTCAAGCAGAGATGGGTTTGTAATCGCAGGAGGAGGCGGTGTTATCGTTTTAGAAGAGTATGAGCACGCTAAAGCTAGGGGAGCTAAAATTATAGCCGAAATTACAGGGTATGGGGCTACGTCTGACGGTTATGATATGGTCGCGCCTTCTGGTGAAGGAGCTGTAAGATGCATGAAAATGTCTATGCAAAATTTAAGAAGCTCCAAGGTAGATTATGTTAACACTCACGGAACTTCTACCCCAGTAGGAGATACAAAAGAAATTGAAGCAATGAAAGAAGTTTTTAAAGATAAAGTTCCTCTTTTTAGTTCAACAAAATCAATCACTGGACATTCACTTGGTGCAACATCAGTTCAAGAAGCTATTTACTGTTTATTAATGATGAAAAATAAATTTATAGCAGCATCTGCAAACGTGAAGGATTTGGATGAAAAAATAAAAGGATTGCCTATTGTGACTGAGGTTAAAAAAAATGTAGATTTAAATTGTGTAATGTCTAATAGCTTTGGTTTCGGCGGAACAAATGCAACTCTAGTATTTGAAAGTATTTGATATGAAATTAATGCAAGGCAAAAAAGGATTAATCATGGGTGTTGCCAACGATCGTTCAATTGCTTGGGGCATTGCAAAAAAATTAAATGAACATGGAGCTGAGCTTGCATTTACTTACGTAGGTGACGCTTTAAAGAAAAGAGTTATTCCTCTTGCGGAGTCTTTAGGTTCAAAATTTACCTTAGATTGTAATGTAGAAAAAAAAGAAGAAATTATTAAAACTTTCCATGATATTAAAAATAAATGGGGACATTTAGACTTTGTAGTTCACGCTATCGCATTTTCAGATAAATCAGAATTATCAGGGCAATACTTAAATACGTCTCGAGAAAATTTTTCAAACAGTATGTTAATTTCTTGTTTTTCTTTTACAGAAGTTTGCAGAGAAGCTTCTAAAATAATGAAACCAGGTTCAAGCTTTATTACTTTAACTTATTGTGCTGACAAAGTTATTCCAAATTATAACGTCATGGGAGTTTGTAAAGCTGCCCTTGAAACAAGTGTTAAATATTTATCCGTTGATCTTGGATCAAATGGAATTAGAGTAAATGCCATTAGTGCAGGTCCTATTAAAACTTTGGCAGCCTCAGCAATTGGAGATGCTAAATTTTTATATAAATGGAATGAAAATCATTCTCCACTAAAGAGAAACGTTGATATTAATGATGTGGGTGGAGCTGCGGTTTATCTACTAAGCGATCTAGCAATGGGTGTTACTGGCGAAATTCACTATGTAGACGCAGGCTATAATATCGTTGGTATGCCAAACCCTAAGAATATGCAGGCTTAGCTGTCTAAAGCTTGTTTAATTGATAGTTTAACTTTTCCTTTATCAAATCCTAAAACTTTAACTTTAACTTCATCACCCTCTTTTACAACATCGCTTACTTTCTCAACCCTTTTTGCTGCAAGTTCAGAGATATGAACTAGACCATCTTGTTTTCCTAAGAAATTTACAAAAGCTCCAAATTCCATAATTTTAACTACTTTGCCGGAGTAAATTTTACCAACTTCTGCTTTTGCAATAATACTTTTTACCATTTCTAAAGCTTTATTTCTTGAAGCTTCATCGGGTGCAGCAATAGTTACGATTCCATCGTCACTAATATCAACTTTAGCACCTGATAATTCAACGATCTCTCTTATTGTCACTCCACCTTTTCCAATAATGGCCGCGATATCTTTTTTATCGACAGTTACTTTTTCCATTTTTGGAGTATGTTTTGATAAATCTTTTCTCGAAACTTTAAGTGCTTTGTTCATTTCGCCTAAAATATGAATTCTACCGTCCTTTGCTTGTGACAATGCCTTTTCCATAATTTCAAATGTAATACCTGTAATTTTAATATCCATTTGTAATGAAGTAATTCCATCTTCGGTTCCTGCAACCTTAAAATCCATGTCTCCTAAATGATCTTCATCTCCCAAGATGTCAGATAGTACTGAGTAATCAGCTCCTTCTTTAATTAAACCCATTGCAATTCCAGCAACTGGCTTTTTAATTGGAACTCCAGCATCCATTAAAGCAAGAGATGATCCACAAACCGTTGCCATTGAAGATGAACCATTTGACTCGGTAATTTCTGAAACTAATCTAAAGGTATAGGGAAAATCCTCTTTTTTAGGTAAAATCGAATTAACAGCACGCCACGCTAATTTACCATGACCAATTTCACGTCTTCCAGTTCCAATTCTGCCAACCTCTCCAACTGAAAATGGTGGAAAGTTATAATGCAACATGAATCTAGATCTTTGTAATCCATCTAAACTTTCTATTCTTTGCTCATCTTCTGAGGTTCCAAGAGTTGTAACGACAATTGCTTGTGTTTCGCCTCTTGTAAATAAAGCAGAACCATGTGCTCGTGGTAATATACCTACCTCACACTTAATCGGTCTAATATCTGCAAGTCCTCTTCCGTCAATTCTTTTCTTTTCTTTAAGAATTTTTGTTCTAACAATTTCTTTTTCGATATCTTTAAACTGAGACTCCACATCCATTATGCTAAATTCTTCTGAATCTGGATAAAGCGCTAATGATTTTTCTTTTGCTACACTAATTAATTCACTTCTTTTCTTTTTATCTGGTTCAGAAAATGCTTCTACTAAATCATTTTTAATATTTTTTAATAAATTATTTTTTACATCTTTTAGATCTTTCGTCTCAACAACCCATGTTTCTTTTTTACATTCTGTAGCAAATTCGTTAATCATTTTAATTACTGGTCCAAATTGTTCATGACCAAATTTTACAGCATCTAACATTATTTTTTCTGTTAATCCTGATGCTTCAGACTCCACCATTAAAACTGCATCTTTAGTTCCTGCAACAACAAGTTCTAATTGAGAGTCTTTTAATTGTTCTTTTGTTGGATTTAAAACAAAATTGTTATTAATGTAGCCAACTTTAGAAGCAGCAACTGGTCCCATAAAAGGAATTCCTGAAATAGCTAATGCCGCTGAGGCTGCAATTAAAGCTAATATTTCTGGATCATTGTCTTTTTCATATGAAAGTACAGTTGGCAAAACTTGAACTTCATTTCTAAATCCTTCTGGAAATAAAGGTCTGATAGGTCTGTCAATTAATCTTGATATTAAAGTTTCGCTCTCTGTAGGTCTTGCTTCTCTTTTGAAGTATCCACCTGGAATTTTTCCTGAAGCGTAATATTTTTCTTGATAATTTACTGTAAGAGGAAAAAAATCTACATCGGGTTTAGCTTTTTTTTCACCAACAACTGTTGCTAAAATAACTGTATCTCCTGAAGTTAAAATAACCGCACCATCTGCTTGACGAGCGATTTTTCCAGATTCTATAGATAATTTCTTACCTCCCCAAACGATCTCTTTCTTTACGATTTTAAACATTAAAATTTATTTTCTGATATTCAGCTTTTCTAAGATCTTTTTATAATTGGTTGCATTAGTTTTGCTGAGATAATCTAATAGTTTTTTTCTTCTATTCACCAATGTCGTTAATCCCGTATACGAATGTTTATCTTTTTTATTTTTTTCAAAATGTTCAGTTAAATATCTAATTCGCTCAGTTAAAATAGCAATTTGAACTTCTGAAGAACCAACATCTTTAGCGTGCTGTTTTAAATCTTTATAAACACTTTCTTTATTTTGAATTTTTTTTGTCATTTTTCTAATTAAAAACTCTTCTTGGATAAAAAAAACCAGACTTAAGGTATCCGAGAGCAAGTGGCTTATTTAAAGCCTCAGTATAAATATTTTCTAAACTAACCTTTCCAAATTCATTAACCAAACTAACTTTCATTCCATTCTTTATTAAATTAATTCTTTCATCTTTTAATTTAATGCTAGGTATATGTATTAAAGCACTCTGAATATCAAGCACATATTTTAAAAAATTATCAGTACTTTCTTTTTCTATTAATTTTTCAAGGCTATTTGAGTTCTTAATACTAAAATTTCCATATCGAGTTCTAACCAATTGAGTGACATGCGCAAATCCATCAAAGGATTTGGCAATATCTCTTGCGAGACTTCGAATGTAAGTTCCAGTTCCGCATTTTATATAAAAAAGACTTTTATTATTTGAGTGTTTTAATAATTTAATATTTTTTATAAAAACTTTTCTCTTTTCCATATCAAATTCTAAATTATTTCTTGCAAGTTCATAAGATCTTTTACCATTAATTTTTACTGCAGAAAATTTTGGTGGCATTTGCATTTGCCATCCAATAAATTTTTTTAAAATACTTTGAACTTCTTTTTTTGTCGGATAAATTTCATTTTGATTTATAACTTTTCCCTCTAAATCTAAAGTATCTGTTTCTGATCCCCACTGTATTTCAAACAAATAACTTTTAAATTGAAGATGTATTAATGAAATAGTTTTTGTTGCCTCGCCTAGTGCAATTGGCAAAACACCCTCCGCTAATGGATCTAACGTTCCAGCATGACCTATTTTGATTTTTTTAAATTTACTCTTAATAATATTTAAACAATATGCCGAACTAAATCCTTTGGGTTTGTTTAAATTTAACCAACCATCAATCATTTTCGTGTGTCTTAATAATTAATTTTTCAATCTTTTCTGCATAATCAAAAGATTCATCTAATACAAAATGGAGATTAGGAAGAAATTTATTTTTCCAATTACGTGACATTTCTTTTTTAATTAAACTGCTATAATTAATAAGAGATTGTAAGATAAATTCAGAATTTTTACCTCCAAGTGGCATCACAAATACTTTTGCGTGTTTTAAGTCTGGACTCATTCTAACCTCTGAAACTGTAATCACCCTTGTATTAATATTTGGCAAAGCCACTTCTTCTTTTAAAAAGAGATTTCCAAGTAACTGTTTTAATAATTCGCCCACTCTTAATTGCCTTTGGGAAAAAGGCTGATCGCTTAAATGAATGTTCATGATAAATTAATTTATTGTTCTAGCGCTCTGAACTACTGAGAAAACTTCAATAATATCTTTTTCTTTAAAATCCAAGAAGTCTTTAAAAGCAACCCCTCCTTCAATTCCTGCTTTAATTTCTTTCACTTCATTTTTTTCTCTGTAAAGCGAAACAATTTTTCCAGTATAAACAACGCTGCCATCTCTAATAATTCTAACATCTGAATTATTAACAATTGAACCCTCTGTAACTTTAATACCTGCAACTTTTCCAGCTTTTGAAGATTTAAATACTTGCAATATTTCACACTGTCCTAATACTTGTTCATTAATTTCTGGCGCTAATAAACCTGAAAGGGCTTTAGTAATGTGCTCAATCGCTTCATAAATAATATTAAAGTATAAAACATTTACACTTAATTTTGTTGCAAGGTCTTTTGCCTCTTTATTAGGTTTAATATTAAAACCAATCAAAACAGCATTAGAAACGTACGTTGCAGATAAAGAAAGAAATGAAAATGTAAAGAAAGTCAGAAGTAAAATTAATGAATTAGGTATTGAATATATCTATTTCCAATTTATTTCTGTTACTGGAAGAATAGTAGGTAAAGGTTACCCAGCTGATCACTGGGAAACTGTAGCACAAAAAGGCTTCCAATTAGTTTA
>JALRAW010000168.1 GCA_023257975.1 Candidatus Fonsibacter sp. | reverse complement strand
AATTAAATTATTTTTTTCTGGTACTGCTTTTTCAGCAGCAGCTGTTGGAGTTGATGCTCTATAGTCCGCGACAAAATCTAGTAAAGTAAAATCAGTCTCATGACCAATTGCTGAAATAATTGGTATTTTACTAGCGAATGCAGATTTAACTACGTTTTCATCATTAAATGATAATAAATTTTCTGCTCCTCCGCCTCCCCTAGCTATTATTATAGTATCAACATTAATTTTTTTATTAAAAAATTCTATTCCTTGAATAATTTCTCCTGCAGATTTATTTCCTTGCACAGAAATTGGATAAATTAAAAGATGTGTTGGATATCTATCTTGTACTCTATTTATTATATCCATTATTACTGCTCCCGTTGGTGAGGTAATTATTCCAATTTTATTAGGAATAAATGGAATAAGCTTTTTGTGTTCCTCGTTGAAATATCCTTCAGCTTGTAATTTTTTTTTTCTTTGCTCAATTAACTTTAATAGCGCTCCCTCACCTTGAAGTTCTATTTGATCTACTTTAATTTGATAACTTGAAATACTACTTTTTGCATAAGTTGTTATCTTTCCCTCAGCAACAACCTCCATACCCTCTTCCGGGAAAACTTGTAAAAGCGGTACTGTACTTGACCAACAAATAGCATTGAGTACAAAATTTTCATCTTTTAATGAAAAATATAAATGACCTTTATTTTCTTTTATTTTGGAAACCTCACCTCTAATTCTCACTCTGTCAAAATTTTCTTCTAAAATATTTTTTGTTAAAGAGGTAATTTCTGAAACAGAAAATTCTGGTATGTTTTTCATTATCAATTTATATACCTATATTATTATATGAACATAGCTGTTATAGGAAGTGGCGGTAGAGAACACTCAGTCTGTTTTAAACTAAAACAATCAAAAAAAGTTAAAAAAATTTTTTGTATTCCAGGGAATGCTGGCACAAGCACAATAGCTGAAAATATTAACATAGATGTTTTAAACTTTAAAAGTATCTCAGATTTTTTAAGTAATAATAATATAAAAATAGTTTTCGTTGGCCCTGAAGTTCCTTTGGTTAACGGAATTAAAGATTACTTAGAAAAAAAAGATTTTTTTGTTTTTGGACCTTCTAAAGCAGCATCAAGATTAGAAAAATCTAAATCTTTCACAAAACAACTATGTAAAAAATATAAAATACCTACAGCACAATATAAATCTTTTAGCAATATGAAAGGAGTCAAAGAGTATATAAAAAAAATGAATGCTCCTATAGTAATAAAAGCTGACGGATTAGCTTCAGGTAAAGGAGTTTTTATCTGTAATAGCAAAACTATAGCATTAAAAAAATGTAAAGAAATTAATCAAGGAAAATTTAAAAGTTCTAAAAAATTTGTTATTGAAGAATTTTTATCAGGAGAAGAGGCAAGTTATTTTATAGTATCGGATGGGAAAAATTATAAATTTTTTGGAACCGCACAAGATCACAAAAGAATAGGAGAAGGTGATACCGGTCCTAATACAGGAGGCATGGGCGCTTACTCTCCTTCAAATATTATTACAAATAAAGTTGAGGAAAAAATAAAAAAAGAGATTATTGAACCTACGTTAAAAGGGTTAAAAAAATTAGGATGTCCTTTTGTTGGAATTCTTTATGCGGGGCTAATTATTAAAGATGATCAACCCAAACTTATTGAATATAATATTAGACTTGGAGATCCTGAGTGCCAGGTTTTGATGATGCGATTAAAAACTGATTTATTAAAAATTATATTAGCTTGTAAGAAAAAACAAATTAACAAAGTAGCAATTAACTGGAGTAATAAAAAAGCAATAACAATTGTTGCTTCATCTAAAGGATATCCTAATAAACAGAGCAAAATATCAGAAATTAAAAATACAGAAGAAATTTTACTAAATAATAATCAATATTTATTTCACGCGAGTACATTTAAAAAGAATAGTAAAATTTTCACATCTGGTGGTAGAGTTTTGAATGCTACAGCCATAAATAAAAATCTTAGATCAGCTCGAAATGAATGTATTAAAATATTAAAGACAATTTGAGAGGCGTTCTGATTGTTTTTGATGAAACATCTAAAAATTTTGAAAATATATATAATCTAATCAAAAAAGATGATGAACAATTGTCTTCTTTTAACAAAGATGTTCTTAAATACTTTCCAGTAGGTATTTTAACTTGTATCATTTTTTTTTTTGAAATAGCATATATTTTTTTAAATAATTTTTTCTT
>JALRAW010000164.1 GCA_023257975.1 Candidatus Fonsibacter sp. | reverse complement strand
GCCATATATTTACGATGGCAATAAACCCTCAGATTCCGAATTTGATGTGACAGTCCCTGAAGGTTTCATCTGGGTCATGGGTGATCATCGTGGCGCGAGCGCAGATTCACGTTTCCATACTGATGATCCGAATAAGGGCATGGTCCCGCTCGATAAAGTGACGGGCCGAGCCCTCTTTGTAATTTGGCCTTTCAAGCATCTCGGAGTACTGGATGCTGGAAAAGACCTCGCTCAAATTCCTGTAAAACAGAACAAGTTTAAATTCTAAAAGAGGAGTTGGACTTGATAAGTCTTTGTCTATATTTGATTACATTTCAAAAGACTTAGATGTTCCAATTCTCACTGATATTCATAATGAAGAGCAATGCAAAATAGTTTCAGATGTCGTAGATATTATACAAATCCCTGCTTTTTTATGCAGACAAACAGACCTATTAGTTGCTGCCGCTAAAACAAATAAAATAGTAAATATTAAAAAAGGTCAATTTTTAGCTCCTTGGGATATGAAAAATGTTATTAAAAAAATAGAGGAAAGCGGTAACAATAAAATATTAATCACTGAAAGAGGAGTTAGTTTTGGATACAACACATTGGTTTCTGATATGCGTTCATTGTCAATTTTAGCTGATTTTGGTTATCCAGTAGTTTTTGATGCCACTCATTCTGTTCAGCAACCCGGAGGCAAAGGAGATAGCAGTGGTGGAGAGAGACAATTTGTTAGTTCATTGTCAAGAGCTGCTGTTGCAGTTGGTATTTCAACAGTTTTTTTGGAAACTCACAACAATCCAGACAAAGCCCCATCCGATGGTGCAAATATGATACCTCTTGGTGGCTTAGAGAATTTGCTTAAAGATCTAATAGGAATAGATAAATTAATTAAATCAAAATAGTAATGTCAGTTATTAGCAAGGTTAGGGCAAGACAAGTTTTTGATAGCAGAGGCTTTCCAACAGTAGAAGCAGAAGTAATACTAGCAGATGGTTCTACAGGTAGCTCAATAGTTCCTTCTGGCGCTTCCACCGGATCTTATGAAGCTCATGAACTTAGAGACAAAAGTAATCAGTATTTAAAAAAAGGAGTTTTAGATGCTGTAAAAAATATTAATTTAGAAATTAATAAAGCAATCACTGGCTTATCAGTTTACGATCAAAAAAAAATAGATAGTTTTTTAATTAAACTAGATGGCACCGAGAATAAAAAAAGATTAGGAGCTAATGCTATTTTGGCAGTTTCTATTGCAAACTCCAAAGCAGCAGCATCATGTAACAAAACTCCTCTATATAAATACTTAGGAGGCAATAATAAGAATAAATTACCATTTCCAATGTTAAATATTATTAATGGAGGGGCTCACGCTAATAATTCTCTGCAAATACAAGAGTTTATGATTAGGCCAGATGGAGCAAAATCTTTTAAAGACTGTTTAAGAATGTCTTTTTTAGTTATTCAAAATTTAAAAGAAGAATTAAAATTAAAAAAATTAAATACTAATCTTGGTGATGAAGGTGGTTTTGCTCCTTCATTTGATAGCGATGAAAAAGCATTAGAATATATAATTAAGGCAGTTAAAAAATCTGGTTTAAAAATTGGCAAAGATATTAACATTTGTTTAGATGTTGCAGCGAATGAACTTTATAGTTTTGGAAAATATAAGATTAAAGAAGATAAGAATGCTGTAACTTCAAAAGAGTTAATTAATTATTATAAAAAGTTATGTAACAAATTTCCAATAGTTTCTATAGAGGATCCTGTTTTTGAAGATGATTGGATTGTTTGGAAAAAATTGACTAAAGAATTGGGAAAAAAGATTCAAATTGTTGGTGACGATTTATTTGTAACTAATTTAACTCGTCTAAAAAAAGGTGTTATGGAATTAGCTGCAAACGCAATTTTGATTAAACCAAATCAAATCGGAACAGTTTCTGAAACTTTAGAAGTTATTAATTTTGCTAAAAAAAATAATTTTAATACAATTATTTCTCATAGATCTGGTGATAGTGAGGATACTTTTATTGCTGACTTAGCAGTCGCAACTGAATCTTCTCAAATTAAAACCGGGTCCTTGGCTAGATCTGAAAGAGTTGCAAAATATAATAGATTATTGAGAATAGAAGAAGAGTTTGGAAAAAAATCTGAAATGTCAAAATTATAATGAATAACTTAATTAACTCAATTTCTGATAAAAAGTTTTATTTTATAATACTAATAATAGTTTTATATATTGTTTTTAATTTTTTTGGAGGCGATAGAGGATTAATAGAATATTTTAAAAAAAAAAATTTATTAAAAGAATTTCAAGAAAAAAATTTAGAAATTAAAAAAGAAATTAATTTTTTAACAAGAAAAAATGATTTTTTATCTGTTAACATAAACAAAGATTATTTAGACGAGATTTATAGAGACTACTTTGTATTGGGCAAAAAAGGTGAAAAAATTTATATTATTAATCAAAAATGACAGTTAGACACCCTGAAAAAGTTAATAACATTGAAAATCCAATTCAAAAAAAACCAGCTTGGATAAGAGTAAAAGCTAATTATTCCAATGAATATCTTCAAACTAAAAATATTTTAAAAAAAAATAATCTTTTTACAGTTTGCGAAGAGGCTTCTTGCCCAAATATTATTGAATGTTGGAGTAAGAAACATGCGACATTCATGATTATGGGGGATACATGCACTAGAGCTTGTGCCTTTTGCAATGTTAAAACTGGAATCCCACGATCTTTAGATACTCTCGAACCTATAAAAATCGCAAAAAGTGTTAAAGATCTTAAATTATTACATGTAGTTATAACCTCAGTTGATAGAGATGATTTAGAGGATGGTGGAGCAAAACATTTTGCAAATGTTATTACGGAAATAAAAAAATTTAATGAAAAGACAACTATTGAAGTTTTGACACCTGATTTTTTAAGAAAAGGAGATGTTTATAAAATTGTCGTAGATGCAAAACCTGATGTTTTTAATCATAATTTAGAAACTATTCCCCGTTTATATTTAAAGGTAAGGCCAGGCTCACGTTATTTTCAGTCATTAGATTTGTTAAAAAAAGTTAAAGATTATAATCCTAATATTTTTACTAAGTCAGGTCTGATGGTAGGTCTTGGCGAAACTAAAGAAGAAATTATGCAAGTTATGGATGATTTAAGAGTTGCAGGAGTAGATTTTTTGACCATTGGTCAGTATTTGCAACCAACCTCAAAACATTATCCGATAAAAGATTTTATAACTCCTGAAGAGTTTGAAAATTACAAATTAATAGCAGAGGGTAAAGGATTTTTATTAGTTTCATCAAGTCCATTAACCAGATCTTCCTACCATGCGTCAGAAGATTTTGATGTATTAAAAAGAAAAAGAATTAACAAGTTAATTTAAATTGCCAGTTAAAAAAATTACAAAAAAATTTAATTATTCAAAAAAAGATCTTATAAAATTAGTTTTAAAAATTGAAGATTATAAATTTTTTTTACCTTGGTGTCTTAATTCAAAAATTTTATCAATCGATAAAAAAAAAAAAGATTTAAAAATTACAGCTGATTTAGAAATAGGTTTTAATTCATTTAGAGAAGTTTATACAAGCAATGTTGTTTACGATAGCATAACTTCAAAGATTGAAGTAACTTCTATAAGTACAAATATAAAAAAATTATTAAATATTTGGAAGTTCGAAACAATTGATAAGAATTCCTGCACTGTAAATTTTTATATTGATATCGAATTAAAAAATCCTATCATTAATATTATATTTAGTAAGTTTTTTAATTATGGCTTTGAAAAAATCTTAAGTTCTTTTGAGCAACGAGCAAAAGAAACTATAAAATATTAATGTGATTTTTTATTAGTTTAATAGTTTTAACTAAAACTTGATTTTGAATATTTATTCTTGTTTTTTTTTTATTAAAGTTTAATTTTTTTATTTCAGTTTTTTTTTTGCTACAAATGCCTATATAAACAAGTCCTATAGGTTTTTTTTTAGTTCCACCATCTGGACCAGCAATACCAGTTACTGAGACTGCAATATTTGTTCTGGAGATTTTAAGTAAATTTTCACACATTTCTTTGCATGTTTTGGCGCTGACTGCTCCATGCTTTAGTAATGTTTGAGGTTTTACTTTAAGCAGATCTATTTTTGATTTATTTGAATAAGAAACTAAGCCCATCATAAAATATTTAGAAGCTCCAGGGATTTTTGTTAAATTATAACTAATTAATCCGCCAGTACAGGATTCAGCTACTGAAACTTTGATTTTATTTTTTATTAAAAGAGTGTTTAAGTTTTTAAGTTGATCAATTATATGCATAAATAAATAATTAAAAATGTATAAATACCAGCAAAGATATCATCTAATATTACCCCAGCTGCACTTTTAATTTTTGAGTCAAAATAACTTGCAGGCCATGGCTTTGAAATATCAAAAATACGAAATAGTAAAAAAGATAAAATTATTAGAAAAAAATTATTCTCACATAGAACAAGTGGTATTGATTGACCTATAAATTCATCTATTACAACTTCTTTTGGATCAGAGGATGAAAAAGATTGATTTAGCGTTTTATTTAAAAAATAAAATGAATAAATAAGAACAAAAATAATAAATAATATAAAATAAATAATATTAAGATAATTATAAAATAAATAATAAATTATTATAGTAATAAGCGAACCCATTGTTCCCGGGATTGGCAAAAAACCAATTCCAAACAAGGTAAATATTTTTTTATTTAAATTAATAATTTGAGACAGAAGTTATTACCTCGCATGCTATTGCTTTATTCTTTCCAACATTTCCAAGTCTATCAGTTGTTTTTCCTTTAACACTTATTTTTTTTTCATTAATATTACAAATTCTTGCAAGGTTTTTAGATATGATTTTTTTATATTTTTTTAAATTAGGCTTTTGTGTAATAATATTAATATCAATATTATTAATTTTAATATTTTTTGCTTCAAATAGATTGATTATTTTTTTTAAAAAAAAAGTTGATCTTTTATTTTTATATTTTTTACTATTTGGAAATAGAGTTCCTATATCTCCTAGCTTTTTAGACCCTAGTAGAGAATCTATTAGAGCATGAATTACAGGGTCACCATCAGAATGACCAACTGTGCCCATAGAATACGGTATATTTATCCCACCTAAATATAATTTATAATTTTTTTCTAATTTATGAATGTCATAACCAATTCCATAAGAAAGTTGTTTATGATTATTTAAATCATTTTTAAGTGTAATTTTAATATTATTATAGTCACCAAGTATCTTTTTAACTTGGGGATTATTTGGTTATATCGTTGGAAATTTAGACAATTGGATTATGTCTTCAGCCCTATATGTATGTATTTTTCTTTTATGGGTTTTCGGTTTTATTGGTTGTTTAAATGGTGAAAAAAGAATTGTTC
>JALRAW010000062.1 GCA_023257975.1 Candidatus Fonsibacter sp. | reverse complement strand
AGTCAAAACTTAAACTAGAAACATTGAAAAGTAACTATAAAATACTCATTACTTCACAAACTAAATCATTGTCATCATTGTTAAAAAACAGTACTATTTTAATGGATCAAAATATGATAATACTATACCATGGAAAGAACTATTATTATCACCACAAGCTCATGTTATTAATGCATGCAAATAATAGAGAAGATATTAAAAGCGCAAGTGCAGGGGATATTGTTGCTTTAGCTGGCCTTAAAAATACAATTACAGGACATACTCTTTGTGACAAAAATAATCCGATTGTACTTGAGTCCATGGATTTTCCTGAACCAGTTATTGAAATTGCTGTTGAGCCAAAAACTAAAAATGACCAAGAGAAAATGGGAGAAGCACTTAATCGTTTAGCGAAGGAGGATCCTTCATTTAGAGTTTCTTCAGATAATGAGTCTGGTCAAACAATTATTAAGGGAATGGGTGAGTTACACCTTGAAATCATTGTAGACAGAATGAAAAGAGAATTCAAAGTTGAAGCGAATATCGGTGCACCTCAAGTAGCATATAGAGAAACAATTACTTCATCTGCAAAACTTGAATATACCCATAAAAAACAAAGTGGTGGAGCTGGCCAATTCGCTAAAGTTAAATTAGCTGTTGAGCCTCTTGCTCAAGGAGAAGGAAGAATTGTTGAAAATTTAATTAAAGGTGGCTCTATTCCAAGAGAATTTATTCCAGGAGTTGAAAAAGGGATTTTAAGTGTAGCAGACTCTGGGGTGTTAGCAGGATTTCCATTACTAGATTATAAAGTTCAAATAATTGATGGATTACATCATGAAGTAGATTCAAGTCCTTTAGCATTTGAATTAGCAGCGAGATATTGCTTTAGAGAAATGTGCCTCCAAGCTAATCCAAAACTTTTGGAACCAATTATGAAAGTTGAAGTGGTAACTCCTGAAGACTACATGGGAGACGTCATTGGAGACTTAAACAGCAGAAGAGGCCAAGTAGGTTCAACAGATAAAAGAGGTAATGCTGCTGTTATCAATGCAATGGTGCCTCTTGCAAATATGTTTGGTTATGTAAATACTTTAAGATCAATGTCACAAGGTAGAGCACAGTATACGATGCAATTTGATCATTATGATCGCGTTCCTCAAAACGTACAGGACGAAGTTACAAAAAAGATGGCTTAAATCATGGATAAACAGAATATTAGAATTAAATTAAGAGCTTATGATCATAAAGTTTTAGATCAGTCTACTATCGAAATTGTAAATACTGCTAAAAGAACTGGAGCTCAAGTAAGAGGACCTATACCACTTCCTACGCGAAAAGAAATTTTTACAGTATTGAGATCACCTCACATTGATAAAAAAAGTAGAGAACAGTTTGAAACAAGAACACATAAACGAATGATAGACATTCTAGATCCGACTCCTCAAACAGTTGAAGCATTAATGAAATTGGATCTGGCTTCGGGAGTAGATGTGGAAATTAAGATTTAGATTATGACATTAGGATTAATAGGTAAAAAAATTGGCATGACAAGAAGGTTCTACGAGAATGGTCAATCTGTTCCTGTAACAGTTCTTCATATTGAGCCAGGTAAAGTAGTAGATGTTATCACTAAAGAAAAACGTGGCTATAGTGCTGTATTAGTTGGTTTTGGACATATTAAAAATTCTAAAGTTACAAAACAAATGAAAGGTGTTTTTGCAAAAAAATCTTTAGAACCTAAAAAAATTTTAAAAGAGTTCAGAGTTGATAAAGATAGTGATTTGAAATTAGGATCTGATGTAGATTTAAATATTTTTAAAAATATAAACTTTGTTGACATTAGATCAAAAACAATTGGAAGAGGTTTTGCTGGTGTCATGAAAAGACATAATTTCGCTGGTTTAAGAGCAACTCACGGTGTTTCAATTTCTCATAGATCACATGGTTCTACAGGTCAAAGACAAGATCCAGGTAGAGTTTTTAAGGGTAAAAAAATGGCTGGTCATATGGGAGATAAATTTAGAACAGTTGAGAGATTAGAGGTTATCGAAACAGATTTAGTCAATAATCTATTATTTGTTAAAGGTTCAGTTCCTGGAGCAAAAAATGCCGTAGTTGAAATCAATAAAGCAGTTAAAGAAAGAAATAAAAGAACCATGAAAGATACTATTCAATCTTTCAAGGATGATCTTGCTGAAGGATTAAAAGAAAAATCAAATAAAAAAGAAAAAAGTGCAGAAACTAATAAAAAAGATTCAAAACCTGCGCCGGTAGCAGCAGCAGAAACAAAAAAAAAA
>JALRAW010000023.1 GCA_023257975.1 Candidatus Fonsibacter sp. | reverse complement strand
AAGTAGAGCTATTAGTTCATCATATTCTGATTTTTCAAATAGTAGTAGTTACGCATTAAGTTCTTCTAGAGCAACAACTGCTAGTTATGCATTAAATTCAAATGCCGGTGATTTGTCAGGTGCAGGAACCACAAATTATTTACCAATTTGGACAGGAAAGGGCGGGCCGATGGACGGCACGGTCATCAACCCGTGGTACGGGCTCTTCCCACCGCAGATATGATTATTTATGCTGCAGGAATAATATTTTTTTCATTTTTTTATACTTCGATAATTTTTAATCCAAAAGAAACAGCAGAAAATTTAAGAAAGTATGGTGGATTTGTTCCCGGGATAAGACCTGGCGAACAAACTGAACAGTTTATAGACCAATTACTTTTAAAATTAACTGCAATTGGATCTTTGTATCTAGTAGTAATTTGTTTGTTACCGGAATTTATTATAGCAAATTATCCAATTCCTTTTTATTTAGGAGGCACTTCACTTCTTATTGTTTCTGTAGTTGCAATGGATACAGTTGCACAAGTACAAACCAGATTAATGAGTCAGCAATATGAAAGTTTAATTAAAAAAACAAAGTTTAATCGTTAATGAATCTTGTAATTTTTGGTCCACCAGGAGCTGGAAAAGGAACACAATCAGCAAAACTAGTTAAAGAATTTAATTTATTTCAACTTTCTACTGGTGATTTACTAAGAGAAGAAGTTAGTAAAAAAAATGATTTTGGAAATAAAATTGAGGAAATTATGAAATCCGGAGGCCTTGTTTCTGATGAAATTATTAATAATTTAATTGAAAATAAAATTTCTAATCCAGAATACAAAAATCGTATCATTTTTGATGGTTTTCCAAGAAATCTTGATCAAGCAAAAAGCTTAGATAATCTATTAAAAAAATATAATCAACAAATTAGTCTAGCTCTTAATTTAAAAGTGGATAATCAAATCTTAGTAAAAAGAATTACCGGTAGAGTTACATGCTCTGTATGTAATAAAACATTTAATATTTTTTTTGATCCACCAAAAACTTGTGACTTAAAAGATTGCGGACAAAGAAAACTTATTACAAGATCCGATGACAATGAAGATACAATTGTAAAAAGATTAAAAACTTATGATGAAAAAACTTTTCCAGTCTTAGATTACTACTTAAAAAAAGGGATAATGAAAAATATAGACGGAATGCAGGATATTAATGCAATAAGTGATCAATTATTTACAATAATCGGTGCCGTACGCAGTTGACTTTGATTGCTTGATTCATATAATCGCATTTTTTCAAAAATTAAATTTTTAATTTATGGCTCGTATAGCTGGAGTAAATATTCCTCAAAATAAAGTTGTCAAAACAGCTCTAACTTATATTCATGGTATTGGAGACAAAACTGCTAATGATATTTGTAATGAATTAAAAATTGATAAACACAAAAGAACTAATGCTCTTACTGATGATGAGGTATTAAAGATAAGGGAATTTATTGATAGCAAATATTCAGTTGAAGGAGATCTTAGAAGAAACGTATCCTTAGATATTAAAAGACTTAAAGATTTGGGAACTTATAGAGGATCTAGACACAGAAAAAGATTACCAGTTAGAGGTCAAAGAACACATTCTAATGCAAGAACAAGAAAAGGTAAGGCTATTGCGATTGCAGGAAAAAAATTAACTAGTATGAAATAATTTAATGGCTGAAGATAAAAATATAAAAGATAAAAAAACAAAATTAGATGGGGCTGTAGCATCAAGTAAAGATGCTAAACAAGAAACTAGTGGAATTAAAAAGAAATTAAAAGTTAAAAAAAAAGAAAAGAAAAATGTAATAAATGGAAATGTTTACGTAAACGCAACTTTTAATAATACAATCGTTACGATTACAGATAAACAAGGAAATGTAATTTCATGGTCATCCGCAGGATCAAAAGGATTTAAAGGATCAAGAAAATCAACGCCGTACGCAGCTCAAGTAGCAGCTGATGATGCTGCAGGAAAAGCTTTAGAACATGGATTAAAAAATATTACAGTTGAAGTTAAAGGACCTGGTTCAGGTCGCGAAACTGCTCTTAGAGCATTACAGGCTAGAGGTTTTAAAATTACCTCTATTAAAGATATGAGTCCGATGCCACACAATGGTTGTAGGCCTCCAAAGAAAAGACGTGTCTAATAACAACAAAACAGGAGAAATAACTTGATAGATAAAAATTGGAAAGAACTTATAAAACCATCAAAATTAAATATTACGCAAAGCGATGATAAAAAACATGCAAAAATTATCGCTGAACCTTTAGAAAAAGGTTACGCATTAACTTTAGGTAACGCATTAAGAAGAGTTTTATTGTCATCAGTTCAAGGAACAGCTGTTACAGCCATTCAAATTGATGGAGTATTGCACGAATTCTCATCAATTGATGGTGTTAGAGAAGATGTTACTGATATTGTTCTTAACGTAAAAGCGTTAGCTTTAAATTTAAAAACTACCGGACCAAAAAAATTAATTTTAGATGCAAAAGGACCAGGCGAGATTAAAGCAAAAATGATATCTCCAAACGCAGATATTGAAATTTTAAATCCTGATTTAGTAATTTGTAACTTAGATGAAAAAACTAAATTTCATATGGAATTAACTGTAAATACTGGAAAAGGTTATGTTCCAGCAGATAGAAATAAAGCTAGCAATTCTCCATTAGGATTAATAGCAATTGATGCGGTTTTTAGCCCAGTTAAGAGAGTTTCTTATAACGTATCCAACGCTAGAGAAGGGTTAACTTTAGATTACGACAAATTAACAATGGAAGTTGAAACAAATGGTTCTGTAACAGCTGAAGATGCAGTTGCTTTTGCTGCAAGAATTTTGCAAGATCAATTAGCAATGTTTGTAAACTTCGATGAACCTGTTGCAACAATTCAAGAGAAAAAACCATCAGAACCTGAGTTTAATAGAAACTTACTTAGAAGAGTTGACGAACTAGAGCTATCCGTAAGATCAATGAATTGTCTGAAAAATGATAATATTATTTATATTGGAGATTTAGTTCAAAAGAGCGAAAGTGAAATGCTAAGAACTCCTAACTTTGGAAGAAAATCTTTAAATGAAATTAAAGAAGTTCTTACAACAATGTCATTATACCTTGGCATGGAAGTTCCAAATTGGCCACCAGAAAATATTGCTGAACTTTCTAAAAAATTAGAGGACAACTATTAATAGTAATGAGACACAAAATTGCTCATAGAAAATTAAACAGAACCTCAGAGCATCGTAAAGCTTTGTTTAAAAATATGCTTAATTCTTTAATTAAGCATGAGCAAATTAAAACAACATTACCTAAAGCAAAAGAATTAAAGCCATTAATTGATAAAGTAATAACAATAGGTAAAAAAAAAGACCTATCAGCTAGAAGATCCTTAATTTCAAAACTACAAGACGAAAATTCTGCAGATAAATTAATTACAGTTTTATCAAAAAGATATGAAAATAGAAAAGGAGGTTATTCTAGAATTATAAGAACTAGAAACAGATTTGGGGATAATTCAACAATGGCATATATTGAATTAGTAGATAAGGATTTTAATGCCAAAGGACAAGATTCAGGACCGCGCTCGCGTCGGCGAGGTACTCGCGCTGCCGGCTCACCGCGGCCTGGATGACGCGCC
>JALRAW010000067.1 GCA_023257975.1 Candidatus Fonsibacter sp. | reverse complement strand
GTTTTGGATCTATTTTTTTAATTTTTTTATAGATTTCTTTTTCTTCATTTAATAATTGCATATCAATTTTTGTTATTTCCTTTGGCATCAATTTACTAACATAATTGTTTATATTATCTAATATATTATGTTTTTTTACCTTTACAAATATTGTACTAATTTTTCCAATTTCTAGATTATCTAATTTAGGACAATGAGTTCTATCAATTAAACCATATGGAAAATTAAATATTAAATCGATATTCGATTGTATTTTCTTTTCGTTAAATAATTTCTCTATTTTAGGCCCAATCCCTTTTACTTTAGAAATAGGATTAAAAAAAAAATTAAAATTTTTTTCTATCATTTAAAGACTTATTTTAATTAAGATATATATATTAGATATGAATAATTTAATAAAAAAACTTTTATATCGTTCTAATCATAGAGGAACAAAAGAAATGGATTTGTTAATTGGTGGATTTGCTAATGAAAACTTAAAAAAATTTACTCTCGAAGAGTTAAATGAATTTGAAATTTTACTAAATTTTACAGATAAAGAATTAAGTTCTTGGTTAGTGGATAATAACTCTAATAAAGAATTAGAAAATTTATCTATATCTAAAAAAATTAAAAATTTTAAAATAAAATTTTAAAAGTTTTTACAATCAAATAAACCAAACTCATTTTAAATTCATAATTTATTAATAATTATAATATATTATAAATATGTTGGCGGAGAGGGTGGGATTTGAACCCACGAACGAGTTGCCCCGTTGCTAGTTTTCAAGACTAGTGCTTTCAACCGCTCAGCCACCTCTCCTTGATTAATGACTTTAAATGTCGGCTATGTTAAAAAAATGTGATGAATATTTACCCTAAATTTAAAATATTTCTAATTATTTATTTTGTAATATTTAATCCTGCACTTTCACTATCAAATGAAAAATTTAATGAATGGCTACTTGGTTTTAAAGAAAGAGCAATAGTTCAGGGTGTTTCAAAAGAAACGGCAGACATTGCATTAAAAAATGCCAAATATTTAGAAAGAATTGTTGCTTTGGATAGAAAACAACCTGAATTTTTTGAAAAAACTTATGAGTACATAGAGAAAAGAATAGATGAGAAAAGAATACAAACTGCAAAAAATTTTTTAAATGAAAATTCATTCTTACTAGATAAAGTAAATAATAAATTTAATGTTGATAAAGAAATTTTAATAGCTCTATGGGGTATAGAAACAAATTTTGGGGTTAACAAAGGGAAGGTTGATATAATTTCTGCTTTATCAACTTTGTCATTTGATAACCGAAGACCAGAGTATTTTGAAAAAGAATTGATCATTCTTTTAAAGTTAATAGATAACAAAACAATAAAATATGAAAGTTTATATGGTTCATGGGCTGGAGCTATTGGTAATTTTCAATTTATGCCATCTACCATTCAAAAATATGCAATAAATTTTGATGATAATACTGAAATTGATTTAATAAATTCATTTCAAGATTCTATTGCTTCTGCAGCAAATTATTTAAAAATGATTGGATGGAATAATAAAGACTTATGGGGATTTGAAATTAAAATAGATAATAATTTTGATAACAGTTTAATTAATACAGATTCTAGAAATCTTAAAAATAAAATTTCGATTGCACAGTTAAAATCGTTAGGTTTTAAAAATAAAAATGGAAGTGAAATTAAGCTTATAGATAAAAAAGAGGGTTGGGTAATAAGACCGGATGGTGAAGACGGACCAATTTATATTGTATTTGACAATTTTTTAAGACTATTGGAGTGGAATAGATCTTTACGATTTGCAATAACTGTTGGAACCCTTTCAGATAAAATTAAAATATAAAATGAGAAATAAAATCGTTATTTTATTTTTTATTTTAATTGCGTCATGTCAAAGTTTTCCAAGTTATGAAAAATATACTCCTTATGAAAAAGTTGGTTTTGCTGAATTATCTATTAATGAAAATATTATTCACCAAAACATAGTTCCTGGAAGTCAAATTAGAGTTACTAATTTATTAAACAAAAAATATATAGTTTTAACAGTTGATAAAAATTCTAACTTTCTAAAAGAGAGGGAGATTATTATTCCTGGTAAATATTTTGATTTATTGGAGTTAAATACCAATTTACCAATAGTAAAAATTGAAACTATAAAATCAAATAAAACTTTTAAAGCTGAAATTGCTAAAATTTTTGAAGATGAAAAAAAAGTTACTCAAAATATAGAAACAAAAAATGTTGATATCGTTGATTTATCTAAAAATAAGACCTCAAAAGATAGTAATCAAAAAAAAATAATAATTTATTATGGTGATTTTACTTTTAAAAATACTGCCTTGGATATGGTAAGTTTGTTAAAAAAAGAAATTACCAATATCAATCCAGTTATAATTCAAGTAAATAAAAAATTTAGAGTAAAAGCATTATCTGTTAGTGATATCAATGAATTTGATATTTTTATTAAGAAAATAGTAAATACTAAGTTCGAAAATTATAATATAAACGTTGAATGATTTTTAAAAAATTATTTTATTTAATATTTGCTACATTTCTTTTTTGTTCAAATACTTTTTCTCAAATAACTATTCCAGATAAAGTAAAACAGGGAATTGTTATTGATCATTCTAGTGGAGCCGTTTTAGTAGAAAAAAACGCTGATCAAAAAATATCACCCGCCTCAATGACAAAAATTATGACTGCAGTTGTTGTATTTGATCAGCTTAAAAATAAAAAAATTAAACTTACAGACCAATTTACTGTTTCAAAAAAAGCCCGTGATGCCACCAAATCTGGTGAATCTACGATGTTTTTAGTTCCAGGTGATAAAGTTACGATTGAAGATTTGTTAAGGGGTTTAATTATTGTATCTGGCGTGGATGCCTCAATTGTTTTAGCCGAAGGAATATCTGGCACTGAAGAACAGTTTGTAAATTTAATGAATGATAAAGCTAAAGAAATTAATATGACCAATACTAATTTTAGCAATTCTTCTGGAACTTTTAGTCCAAATAATTATTCTACAGTTAGAGACATTGCTTTACTATCTTCTTACCTAATAAATAACTATCCCCAATATTATAAATATTTCAAAGAAAAAGATTTTGCTTGGGCAAGAACAGGAGGAAATCCAGTCAAACAAGAAAATCGAAATGTACTTCTTTCAATGGATGAAGAAGTCGATGGGATTAAAACAGGCCATTTGAAGGATAGTAAATATTCAATTGCAGTTACAAAAAAAAGAGACAAGAGAAGAATAATAGTGGTGGTTAGTGGGTTGCCTACCATGTCTTCAAGAGCGGAGTCATCAAAACTTTTATTAAATAGTGCTTTTAATAAAATTGATCTTGTTAAAATTTCCTATGACTCTGATAAATTTAGAATTAAAATATGGAACGGAAGCTCTTCATATCTCGATGTTAAAAGTTTAAACAAAGATGGTATTTTTGTAAATTTACCAAAAAATTTGAAAAATCCGAAAATTAGAATGGAGTTAGAATATGAATATCCTTTACAATTACCTATTAAAAAATTTGAAAAAGTTGCAGTTTTAAGAATTTTTAATAATAAAGAACTTATAGATACTAAAGATCTATATGCTCAAAAAGACATAACTAATAAAAATATATTTTTTAAAGGAATTCAAAATATCAATTATTATCTATGGCGATAAAAAAACCTTTTTTTATCAGCTTTGAAGGCGTTGAAGGCTCAGGAAAGTCTACCCAGGCAAAATTATTATATAAATTTATTAAAAAAAAAATCACTAAAAAAGTAATACTAACCAGAGAACCCGGAGGGACACCATTTGCTGAAAAAATTAGAAATATATTATTAGATAATAAAATTAAAAATAATCCTTTAACTGAATTTTTTCTATTGATGGCAGCAAGAAACGATCATGTAGTAAATAAAATAAATTACTATCTTAAAAAAAAATTTATTATCATCTGTGATAGGTTTTTTTATTCTACATTAGCATATCAACATTATTTGGAAGGTATGAATAAAAAATTTATAAGTAACGTTCAAAAAAAAATTTTTAGTAGAATTCATCCTGATATTACTTTTTTAATCGATTTAGATAAAAAAGAATCTAAAAAAAGAATTAGCAAAAGAAATAAAAAAACTAATAGATTTGACAAACTTTCTACCCATGATTTTAATAAAATTAGAAATGGATTTCTTAAAATTTCAAAGATCTATAAGAATAAAATAACTATAATTAACGGTAGAAAATCATTAAATGAAATTCAAAAAAATATAAATAAAAAAACTTTAAAATTATTAAATGTCGGAAATTAATATTCAGAATATTGAAACGCAAAATAAGTACCAAAAGTTATTATACGGCTATGATTTCTTATTTAAAAATTTAGTTGCTCTATATAAAAAAAATAAATTACCAAATAAAATTATATTCAATGGGAATGATGGAATTGGAAAGGCAACATTCGTTTATCATTTAATTAACGTTATTTTGTCAAATAATGAAAACGCTTCATACGATATCAGCGCTAAACAAATTAAAGAAAATAATAAAAGTTATTTAGATTTAGTAAATAATTCTAACTTCAATTTTAAACATTTAAAAGTTGATGATTATAAAAAAATTATCAGTATTGAAGAAACAAGGGAAATTATTGATTTTTTTAATAAGTCATCAATAAATAATATTGGGTATCAATACAATATCAAAGAAACTAAACATGGACAATTTCCTGTCTCTATCTGAGCTACTCCGTCTAAATTACGCAAAGAGGAATTCTGATTCTTTACCCACATATCCTTGGAAGAAGTACTTCAACTCAGATTACACTTTTTCACCATACAGATTTAAAAAGATCAAAAATACTGAAAATGTTACAGCTGGATTTGTGAGAAATCAATTGCTGAGCTCAATGATAACACGTCATCGTTTACTATATAAAGATTCGGACGATTATAAAGGTGAAGTTGAAACGCAGCATTTATTAATTAATTTATTGACTAAAACGTTTTT
>JALRAW010000018.1 GCA_023257975.1 Candidatus Fonsibacter sp. | reverse complement strand
TACTATGACAAAATTCATATGTTCGATGTTAAACTTTCAAAAAAAGAAAAGTATGAGGAATCTAAAAAATTTTTAGCAGGTAAAAAGAAAGTTCTAGCAAGATTACCATGGGGCTTATTAGGTTTTAGCATTTGCTATGATGTTCGTTTTCCAAATTTATATAGAGAGCTTGCAAAAAAGGGTGCAATTTTTATGACTGTTCCATCAGCTTTTACAAAAACAACTGGTGAAAAACATTGGCATACTTTATTAAAAGCAAGAGCTATTGAAAATTTTTCTTATATATTTGCAGCTGCACAAACAGGCAAGCATTATAACGATAGATTAACATACGGTCATTCTCTAATTATTTCTCCAGATGGTAAAATATTAAAGGAAAAAGAAAAGGGAGAAGGTTTTATTATTGCAAGAATTGATGAGAATCTTCCAAAAAAATTAAGAGCTAAGATTCCAAGTCTTAAGTCTAATTAATATTTTTTATAGCTTTTTACTTCAGAAATATTTGATTTTGTTAGTCTGTTAATCTTATTTTTAACCCGCGATCTATCATCGTTAGTAAAATATACTGCTCTTGCGAGTTTTATAAATTTATTTTTAAAATTCCTTTTTCTTTCGCAATCTCTAATATCGTCCTCGATTTTCCACAGCTTTAGATTAACTACCTTAAGTTTTTTGTATAATTTTGTAAGTGATTTAGATTTTTCAATATTTTCGTTAACAGTTTCTTGTAAAGAGCTTAGTTCCTTTAAGATAATATTTCTTTTAGTTTTATCTTTGATTTTATTTTTTTTTATCTCAAGAATTGAGATTTTATCAAATAATTCTCCAGCAGATATTTCAGAGTAAATTTTTTTTGTAATTTCCATAATTAATCAATAATGTTCTTTTATAACATATGTCAAATATTTTAATAATAAAACTTGGCTCTCTTGGTGATGTTGTGCAAATTTCCGGAGCTTTAAGAGATATAAGAGAGCACCATAAGAATGAAAAAATCACAATCTTAACCACTTCAAAATATTTGAATTTATTTAAAAATTGTCCTTATGTTGATCACTGCTTAGAAGACGAGAGACTTCCAAGATATAATTTATTTTATCTTTTAAGATTAAAAAAAATCATAAATTCTTTAAACTTTAATAAGGTTTATGATTTACAAAATTCTAATAGAACAAATTTTTACAGACAATTTCTTTTTAATATAAAAGATTGGTCATCTTCTAAAGATATACAGGAAAATAAATATAATAATTCTGTATTACAAAGATTTGATGAACAATTAAAAAAATCAAATATTCAAACTTATTATACTTTAAAACCAGATTTTAGCTGGGCTGCAGAACATGCCAAAAATTATAAACTTGATACTAATAAAAAATATATTTTATTTTTTCCTTTTTGTTCTAAAGATTTAACTCACAAAAGATGGCCTTATTTTTCTGAATTGATAAGTTTGATAAAACAAAATCATCCTGAATATGAACTAGTAGTTGCACCAGGTCCAGGTGAGATAGAAGAAGCCAAAAGTTTAAATGTTAAAGTCGCTTTAAATAATAACTTAGCATTAAATTTTTTTGAACTTGCATCTCTAATAAAAAAATCACATCTGGTTATTGCAAATGATACGGGGCCCGCTCATATGGCGGCTCATTTAGGCGCTAAAGGTTTTGCATTATTTGGTCCACATACCACTCCTGAAAAAGTTTCAATCGAAAGAGAAAAATTTATTGCATTGCAAACTACGGATTTAAAATCTCTTTTAGCTGACAGAGTTTATGCTTTAATTAAAAGTTCTATTATAAGTTAAGAAGATTTGCGTATTTTTTAATTACTTCTTTCCAATAAAATTGTTTCGAAAATTCCTTTGCATTTTTTCCAAGTTCTAAATATTTTTTATTTTGAATTAGATTTTTTAAAGCATCGTAAATTTCAGAGTGGTCATAACCATTAATTAATAAACCAGTTTTATTATGTTTGACCGCATCAGGAGTTCCACCATCTTTACCGGCAATCGATGGTATTCCATAGCTTGCAGCTTCGATATAACTAATTCCAAATCCTTCTACTGAAGTTCCTTCAATTCTTGATGGCATTAAAAAAATATTTGAGTTTTTAAGTAGAGCGTTCTTTAATTCCAAGGAAATATTTTTAAGAAAAGTAACATTATTTTCTAAATTAAGAGTTTTAGTTGTTTTTTTTAAGTTTTCTTCTTCATCTCCATTTCCAATAATTACATATTTAAAATTTGGGTAAATCGCTTGGATATTTTTTAAAGCCAATAAAGAAAAATCTATTCCTTTTCTTCTATCAAATCTTGAAACAGTGATGATTTTCACATCAGTATTTCCAAATATATCTTTAGCTCGCTGATCTGACTCAGAGCCGATAATTTGAGGCTCGTTAATGCCAGGATTTATCACATGTATGCTTGAATTTTTTCTGGTGTTTGATTGGCCCTCTGTTTTGCTTTTCTTTGTCTTTCTTTAAATTTTCTTTTGTTGCTGTTGACATTTTCCTTGTTTTAGGGATGATTTTTTTTAAGAATTAATCAAAATTCTCAATCTTTAGGCTGTATATGGGTTTACACTGTACAGTAACTAAAAATTTTTAAGGTTCTACATGTATTGTGAATTTAAGGTATACAACAACTGCGAAAACACTGTAAATTAAGAACTTAAGGTGTACAGCAACAGAAATTTTTTAACATTCTACATGCATTACGAATTTAAGGTGTACATAAAAAATCACCGTAAATGTCGGGACGTGCTTATTTTTAATACATTAATATATTAGAATTACCAAGCACGCCCGGACACTCATGGTGCGAGTGTTTTCAGGAGCAGCCCATTAAC
>JALRAW010000179.1 GCA_023257975.1 Candidatus Fonsibacter sp. | reverse complement strand
TAAAAATTCAATAACGGTTTTATCTGCCTAGCTAAATCAGCATTCATTGCCATAAAAATAAAATCAACATCTTGGCGACGTTGCTGCCTAGAACTGACTTTAACTTCATCGCCAATTATGTTTTTAATTTCAGGATCAATTTCATCTAATGACTTTGGTCCTTCCTTAAAACCTTTTGGCGCTGAGTAATAATATAAAGCCTGATAATCAATTTTAGGGTACTGGGGTTTTTGCCAGTTTGGCTCGGTCATTGATTGTAATCTCTCAAATGCTTTTAATCTCCACTCCAGCAACCACTGTGGCTCTTTCTTTTGTTTAGAAATAAATTCAATAACTTCTTTATTAAGACCCTTTGGAGCTCTAACCGATTCAACATCTGTTACAAATCCATAAGCATAGTCCTGCTTAATTTGTTCTTGGATTAAATTATCTGACATTTAAAGCTCCATTTTTAAAACAATCCAACTTCCAAACATTAAAGAAAGTCTCAACCTGCTCTTTTGTTGAATCCCAACCTAAGCTTACTCGGATAGCTGAATGAATATATTTATCATCTACCTTCATTGCTTTTAAAACATGAGAAGGTTCAACTTTTCCAGATGAACAAGCAGCACCTGAACTTACACAAATACCCTTTTGATCAAGGGCAATCACTTGGTTTTCGCTTGTCATTGAAGGATAGGCAAAATAGCAAGTGTTTCCTAATCTATCTGTATCTTCACCAAAAATTTTAATTTCATTAGACAATTTTTTTAAATTTGTCTCTAATAAATCTCTATTATTTTTAATTTCAGAATTGCAAATTCTAGTTAAATTTTTAACTTCATTAATAGCCTCACTAAAGCCAACAATTCCTAAATAGTTTTCTGTACCAGATCTTAAATTCTTCTCTTGGCCACCTCCTATAATTTCAGGAGAGATATTGTTTCTTAAATTAATTAATAAAGCACCAATTCCTGTGGGTCCGCCAATTTTATGTGATGAAATTGAAAACAAATCTACATCAAGACTATCTAAATCAATTTCAATTTTTCCAAGGCTTTGAACGCCATCACAATGAATAATACCATTATATTTTTTTACAATTTTTGATATTTCTGTAATTGGGTGAATAATTCCAGATTCATTGTTAGCAAACATAATGCTAACTAAAAATGAACTTGTTTGCTTTGATAGTAATTCTTCAATTTCTTTTAAATTAACTGTGCCATTTGAATTTGTTTTAAAGAATTTCTTTTCAATACCTAAATTTTTAACGACATCAATGACGGATGCATGCTCTGTTTCAAGAGAATATATAGTTTTAATATTATTTTTTTTAATAAATCCTTTAATTGCTAAATTATTTGATTCTGTAGCTCCGCTAGTGAAAATCAAATCATAGTTCTTTGCTTTTAAAGTAGATAAAATATTTCTTCTTGCTTCTTCAACAATTTTTTTAGAATTTCTACCAATCTTATGAATTGATGAAGGATTTCCAAATTCTTCAAACTTTATATTCTGAATTTTTTTAATTACATTTTTATGCAAAGGAGCTGTAGCGTTATAATCAAAATAAATCATCTATTCATTCCTTGGGGTTGATTTATTGAGTTTTCAAATGGGATGTTTCTTGGAATTTTATTCTCTAAAACATCAAGTAAAGTAACGGATGTAAAATAATTATTAATATGTCTTGATAAGCCATCCCAAAGATTGTGGGTGACGCATTTAGTTGTTTTACCTGTGCATCCTTTTTTAGATTTTAATTTGCATTTTGTAGTTTTGATATCTTCATTTACTGCCTCAATAACAGAAGAAAGATAAATTTTATTTGGATCCCTTGAAAGTTTATAACCTCCTAGATTACCTCTAACACTTGTTACTAAATCCTTCTTTTTTAACTTTAAAAATAACTGTTCTAGAAAAGAAAGAGAAATACCCTGTCTCATAGAGATATCGCTAAGACTCACTGGTTTTTGCTGCTTATTAAAAGTAGCAAGGTCAGCCATCGCCATTACAGCGTATCTACCTTTTGCTGTCAGTTTCATTGTAAATTAATGATTAATTTTCAATAAATTTAGCTATTCCTACTAATTTAGTCAACTTTAAAAAAAAACCAAAACTCAATTGCTTTTATGGTATAAGAGCCGCTTGTTAAAAAAAAATTCTTCTAAATTCAATGAACATAGTTAATCCAGCAGGAACTTTTATTAATGGACCAGATGGAAAACTAGAAGCCAAATACGTTCAAGGAAAAAGTCCCACAGCGCCAACTGTTTTAATACTTCACCCTCATCCAGAGTACGGTGGAACTATGAATAATAAAGTAGTCTACAATGCATTTCATACATTTCTTAAAAATGGATTTTCGGTTTGTCGTTTTAATTTCAGAGGTGTTGGTAAGAGTGAAGGTAAGTTTGATAATGGTCAGGGAGAATTATCAGATGCCGCAGCGGTTTTAGATTGGATACAAAGACAAAATCCTAATACTAATGAAAGCTGGATTGTTGGTTTTTCATTTGGTTCTTTAATTTGTATGCAACTATTAATGAGAAGACCGGAAATTTATAGATTTATAGCAATTTGTCCTCAACCAAATATTTATGATTTTAATTTTTTAGCACCCTGTCCTTCCTCAGGTATGGTTTTATATGCATCCAATGATCAACTAGTTCCGCTAGATGCAACAAAAACTTTAGAAACTAAACTTAAAAATCAAAAGAGTATTAATGTAGATTTTGTAAAAATTGAAGGGGCAAATCATTTTTTTGCAGGTAAAGATAAAGAATTTAATGGCGCTATAGAAAAGTATATTAAAAAAGAATCTAGATTTTAATTAGAATAAATAATCCCACCTGTAACCGCCGTACTTACTCCTGTTGTTGTTGGAAGTGATAAATATTTTTTCTCTAAACTTCTTATTGCAAGATAAGCAAAGGCTTGGGATTCAATAAAATCTCCAGCAAGTTTATAATGATCAATTGGTTCAACGCTAACATTTAAAATTTTTGATAAAAATTTAATTAAAGTTTTATTCTTTCTACCTCCTCCAACTAATATAATTTTATCTTTTTTTTCTTTAATGTTTTTAACAAAATTTACTATTAAATTTGCAGTTATGCTTACAAGAGTAGCAGCACCATCTTCTAATTTAAGACCTCTAAATTGAGCAATATTGAAATCAGTAATATCTAATGATTTTTTTTTATCGTGGTAGATATAATGATTTAAAAAATCCTCTTTTATTAATGAGTTTACTTCACCTTTTCCTGAAATATTTCCTTCCCTATCAAATTCTAGGTCTTTTGAGTTTAATCTGATCCATTGATCTAATAAGCAATTACCTGGACCAATATCATTGGAATGAATTATTGAATTTTCAAAATAACTGCCATTCGCAATACCTCCAATATTAATAATCACACCATTATTTATTAAGTTTAAATTTTTTAAAATTTGTCCGTGGTAAAGAGTAACTAAGGGTGCGCCCTGTCCTTTATTTTGAATATCATTATCTCTAAAATTAAAAACAACTTTCGTTTTTAGTAACTGCGTCATCAATTCAGGATTGCCTAATTGAAATGTAAAACCTTGCTCAGGCTTATGAATTAAAGTATGACCGTGATAACCAATTAAATCTAATTTGATTGTTGTATTATTCTTTAAGAATTCATTAATTGCTTCCACATGCAATAGAGTAATCTTCCTAGATAAATCATTAATAAGAGGTTTTTTTAAGGTTAAATCGTCTTTTTGCAAAACCTCTTTTCTAATATTTATTAATTCATTTTTAAAATCTGGAGTGTATTGGTAAAAAAAATTATCGACAATTGTAGTATCACTTTCTCCATCAGAATTTATAATTGAAAGATCAATTCCATCCATAGATGTGCCGCTCATAGTTCCTAAAGAAATGTATTTACTCATTTTATATAGATTTAATAATATTTAATTTTGTATAATACTATCTTATTGGATGAATCAGAATCTTATCAAAACCTTTCAAGAACGAGGATATTTTAATCAGTGCACTGATTTAGATAATCTTAACAAACTCTTAGATAATAAAAAAATTAAACTTTATATCGGTTTTGATTGCACTGCTCCAAGTTTGCATGTTGGCAGTTTAGTGCAAATCATGTGTCTTAGACTGTTTCAACAATTTGGTCACACTCCAATTGTTTTATTAGGAGGGGGCACGACAATGGTCGGTGATCCATCAGGTAAAGAGGAGAGTAGAAAAATTCTAACAAGCGCTGAAATTAAAAAAAATACTTCTGGTATCAAAAAAGTTTTTAATAAGTTTTTAAACAGTAAAGGTTCTAATAAATTTATTTTTTTAAATAATGAAAAATGGCTCACTAAAATTAATTATATAAATTTTTTAAGAGACTATGGAAAACATTTTACTATTAATAAAATGTTAACCTTTGATAGTGTTAAACTTCGACTGGATAGAGAACAATCCTTAAGTTTTTTGGAATTTAATTATATGATCTTACAGGCCTACGACTTTCTTGAGCTTAACAATAAAAATGATTGTACCCTTCAAATTGGTGGATCCGATCAATGGGGAAATATTATTAACGGAATTGAATTAATAAGAAGAGTGAATGGAAAAGAGTCTTACGGATTAACTACTCCGCTCATCACAACAAGCTCTGGAGCTAAAATGGGCAAAACCGAAAAAGGGGCTGTGTGGTTAAATGAAAAACAAACATCTGCTTATGAATACTGGCAGTTCTGGAGAAATGTGAATGACGCTGATGTATTTAAATACCTAAGGCTGTTCACTGAGCTTCCATTAGATCAGATTTCAGATTTTGAAAATAATAAATCTAGAAATATTAATGATTTTAAAGTTATCCTTGCAAATGAAGCAACTAAAATTCTTCATGGCGATAATGCAGCATCCAATGCTGAAGCCACTTCTAAAAAAACATTTGAAGATAAATCCTTCGGTGATGATCTTCCAAAAATTGAGATTAAAAAAAAAGATCTAAATAATGGAATTAAGTTTAACGATTTAATTATTAAAATTAATTTTGCAAAATCCAATGGTGAATATAGAAGAAATATCGCTAATAAAGGTTATAGAATTAATAATGAAATTGTAATGGATGAAAAAAAAATTATTACAAAAGATGATTTTAATGATGAAAAAGTTATTAAAGTCTCATTTGGAAAAAAACAGCACGTCTTAATTGAGGCTATTTAGAAGTCCTAAATATATCTACAAATCTTTGAACAAATCTTGGAGTTATTGTTCGAACTGGATTTATTGAAGTTTCAAAATTGTTATCTTTTCCTTTAATCTTAAAGCTAACACCAAAAACTCCATCTCCACTTTTTCCCGTTAAAATCTGCCCTAGGATTGGAATATTGGATAAAAGTCGATTAACTTCATAGGCTGGGATTAAATTTCCATCCAAACTCACAAAGTCATCTAGATTATTAATTCTACCCTCCACAATAAAACCGAGAGATGGCCCTGTTCCATAAAAATCTTTAAAGGTGAAAAATTTTTCATCATTTTCGTAAACAATAACAGTGTTATCGAATCTAATTCCCTCACCTTTTAAAGTGTCTAAAATTCCCGTCACTGAAGCAAGAGACAATATTTGTGCAAGCACTGGTATTTCTCTAATCTTAAAATCAGAAATAATAATTTTTCCTTTAGAAAAAGTTGCGCTTAAATCTTCGGAGGTAAATTCTAATTTTCCTTTTTCAAATCCTTTTATAAAACTAAATCCTGCAATAAACGGTCTTGCTCGATCTGAGAGCATATAAGTTGTTAAATTTCCATTTTTATTCTTACTGATCTTGATACTAATTTTTTCTTTATTAGAAAAAACTCCATTGGCATCTAACTTAGTAAATTTCCCATTTAATATTGTCCCAGTTAAATTAAAATCACGAATATCATCGTTAGTTCCGGTATCAACGGTATCTAAATTAGCACTAATGGTTCCATTAAATTTTTTTGAAACAACATTTGAAGGTTTTGAACTTGTAAGGCTATCGATAATATACTTAGCATCTAATTTTTTTCCTGTGATTTCTATATGATTAATATTACTTTTTTTAGATGAGATAATTTTAAAATTACTTTTATCGGTATTAACGACGATGCTATTAAGAGATGTTATAGAAAAGTTTTCATCAAAATTTAAGTCAAATAACTCAATATTGTTTTTGCCAGCGTTAATTACAACTTTTTCTAACACTGAAGCGCTTTTCTTAATCTCACCTTTTAAAAGAATCTGCCCATCATCATTTAATAATTTATTAAAATTAATAGGAGAAAAATTAATTAAACTTTTCTTAATATCTATTCGTGTATCGAAATAATATTGATCCTTATTAACATTTAATTGTACATATAATTTTGAAGAGCCTTTAATATATTCTGGCTTAAATACTTTTTGCCAATTCACAAAATTTATATCTGAAATAATATTAATCTTTGAAGTTTTTTTATTAAGATCAGAGTTTATTTTAAAATCTAATGTATCATTTTGATTAAAAATTATTCCATTAACAAAAAAATTTGTTTTATCAAAATCGACTTTAAATTTTCCATTCTTAAACTTTCTATTTTTATCATCCAAAACATTAGGGTAAGCACTTTGCAACAAATCTAATTCAAGATTTACAATATCAGCTTTTCCTTTAATGGATGTATTAAGTAGATTTCCTTTTTTATCAAACTCCAGGTCAATTTTATTAGTTGCTGTAGTTGAGAATGATAATTTTTCTATGTTTTTAGTAACATCTTCTAATGCTGCTATCTTTAAATTTTTAAATTCTTTTAATGAATTAAATTTTCCAGTTAAATTTAAATCAAGGGATGCTTTATAGGAATCTGATGATTCAGTTACGAAAATTTTAGATTTATCAAAATTTAAACCTGCGGCTGATCCCGATGAAATATTAATGTTTAACTCGTTATTTTTATATTCAATATCTGCATTAATATTTTGAAACTCAGGCAGTTCATTTGAGATAACAAAGGACGTATCTTTAATACTGCCTAAAAACTCAATTTTTAAAGTTTCTTCGTTATATATTTTTAAATCTCCTTTAATAAAGCCTTTCTTAACTTTGTTATCAAGATAGCCTTTCTGACCATCTTCTAAAAAAACATCACGAATTAAATTAATACTTTTTTCAAATGAGTTTTCTGAAAATTTTACTTCTACAAATTTAGGATTGTAATCGCCTTTAATTGCAGAAAAAATACCAACACCAAAATTAGTTTGATAAATATTAGTAAGATCTCCTTTATGATAAAGTTTTGGCTGATTAAGACTAAATTTAACTGCAAAATCTTTAATATCTAAGCTTACTCTTGTATCTTTAAACTCTAATTTAACTTTCTTGTACTGATCGTTAAACTTTTTTTGAATTAGGTCATTGAAATTTGAAGTATGAAATCCAAAGGATAAAAAAATAATAATTCCTATAAAGACTGCTAATACAATTAATAAAATTTTATTTCTTTTAGCCATTAATGAATTCCTTGATAAACGGATGCTTCTAAAAATACCGAAATATCTCCATCGAGTACTTTTTCTGGATTGTTGACCATTCAGAAATGACGCTGCAACGCATGGAGCAAACGCAGCCTGGGACGATTACGGTGTACGCTGAGAAGCGTTTAGTTTCGACTGTGCGTGATGTAACCGCTGGTGTTCGTTTGATCGGAAC
>JALRAW010000089.1 GCA_023257975.1 Candidatus Fonsibacter sp. | reverse complement strand
GGAGCGAGCGAGCGAGCGAGCGAGCGAGCGAGTGAGTGAGTCAATGAGTCAGCCATATGCTAAGGCTGGATATCCAAAAGACGTTGAGGCAATTTTAATTGTAGAGTTAGACGGCACAGAGAGTGAAGTAAATATTTTAATAAAAAGAGTAGAGGAAATTGCTAAGAAAAATAAATCAACCTATTTACGCATAAGTAAAAATGATGAAGAGAGATTAAGATTTTGGCTAGGAAGAAAAGCTGCATTCCCGGCAATTGGAGATATGTCTCCCGATTATTTATGTATGGATGGAACAATTCCCAGAAAAAAATTAGCGGAAGTTTTGCAAGAAATTACAAAGCTTTCACAGAAACATGGTTTAAGAGTTGCAAATTGTTTTCATGCTGGGGATGGAAATTTACATCCTCTCATTATGTTTGATTCAAATATTAAAAGTGAATTAAAAAGAGCAGAAAAATTCGGTGCTGATATTTTAAAATATTGTGTAAAAGTAGGTGGTGTACTCACAGGAGAACACGGAGTTGGAATTGAGAAAAGAGATTTAATGTGTGAAATGTTTAATGATGAGGATATCCAACAACAACTAAATATTAAACAGGCGTTTGATGATAAGTCTCTTTTAAATCCAGGTAAGGTATATCCAATTCTTCACCGATGTGCAGAAGGTGGAAAAATGCATGTTCATCAAGGAGACATTAAGTTTAAAGATATTCCAAGATTTTAATGCCAGAGATTTATTCGCCATCGAGCGAACATGAAGTTGCTGATTTTATAAAAAATTGTAATTCACAAGAGATTCCAATTGAAATTACAGGACATAACTCAAAATC
Source organism: Candidatus Fonsibacter sp. (assembly GCA_023257975.1). GTDB lineage: Bacteria > Pseudomonadota > Alphaproteobacteria > Pelagibacterales > Pelagibacteraceae > Fontibacterium > Fontibacterium subtropicum. Next base: position 4,380 of record JALRAW010000089.1, on the reverse strand, counting down.
AATTGGCAGATTAATTCAGTGTTCAAAATCCTTAAATTTAAAAAATTTAAGTGGAATTATCGAATATTTTCCAGAAGAACTTTATATTAAAGTTAAAGCAGGAACGCCTCTTGAGTTAATTGAAGCTGAGTTAGATAAAAAAAATCAAGAACTGTCTTTTGAACCATCCGACATGGGATTTTTATATAATGGCAGAAGCAATAAAGGATCTGTGGGCGGAGCTGCTGCTTGTAATTTATCAGGATCACGTAGATTTAGAGCAGGCGCTTTAAGAGATCATATTTTAGGGTTTAGAGGAATAAATGGCAAAGGTGAAATCGTAAAATCAGGAGGAACCGTTGTCAAAAATGTAACAGGTTATGATTTAAGCAAACTTATAACCGGATCGTACGGTACCTTAGTTGCTTTGACTGAGATTGTGCTAAAAGTTCAGCCAAAAAATGAAGAGAGCCAAACTTTATTGATTAATAATATTAATTTAAAGAAAGCTTTAAATATTTTTTCAAAATCAATGCAAACTTCTGTTGAAATTTCGGGTGCATGTTTTTATCCAGCAAAAATGTCAAAGTTTTTTAAATTAAACGATTTAGACACAACAACTTCTATTACTGCTATTCGTCTTGAAGGGCCAAAAATTTCAGTGGTTGAAAGGGTTAATACTTTAAAAAAATTATTTGATGAATACAAAAAAACAATTTCAGTTCTTGAAAATTATCAATCAAGAATTTTTTGGAAAAATACAACAGATTTGCAATTTTTTAATAATAGTACAAACATAGTTGTAAAAATAATTTTACCACCCGTTAACACTGATCAGTTTATAAATAAATTTGAGAATGAAGAATTAAGATACGTAGTGGATTGGGCTGGTAATTTAATCTGGGTCGAAATACCGGAAAATGACAGCGTGTTATTGAGACAACTAAGAACAGAAGTTATAAAATTTGCTGGACACATGACAATTATTAAGGCGCCTAATCACGTGCGTATAAAAGAAGATTTTTTGACAACTATTGATGAGAATATTAAAGTTTTATCTTTGAAGATAAAAGAAAGTTTTGATCCTAAAAAAATTTTAAATCCAGGAAAGATGTATTCAGGAATATAATGCAAACAAATTTTACAAAAAAACAATTACAAGACAGCAACATTATTTCAGCAGACGGAATTTTAAGAAAATGTGTGCATTGTGGATTTTGTAATGCAACTTGTCCGACCTATCAGGTCGTGGGAGATGAACTAGATGGTCCGCGCGGTAGAATTTATTTAATCAAAGATATGCTGGAAAACGATAAGCCAGCTAATGAAAAAATAGCAAAGCACATTGATCGATGTTTGTCATGCTACTCTTGTATGACTACTTGTCCTTCTGGAGTTAATTATATGCATCTTGTTGATCATGCGCGAAATCACATAGAAAAAACTTATACACGACCTTTTTTTGATAGATTTATAAGAAGCTTATTGTCGAAGATTTTGCCAAGTCCAACTTTATTTAAAATGGCTGGTTACTCGGCACGATTATTTTCTCCTTTAAAATTTTTATTTCCAAAAAAAATTAAAAATATGCTCAAATATATGCCAAATTCATTTCCAACATCTAAACAAGAAAATAAAGAAATATATCCATCAGCTGGCAAAACTTATGCAAGAGTTGCTTTGCTCACAGGCTGCGTGCAAAGAGTTATTTCTCCGCAAATTAACGATGCAACAATTGAAATATTAAATAGGCATGGAGTTGAAGTCATTGTCCCAAAACAAGTGGTTTGTTGTGGCTCATTAAACCATCATTTAGGCAAAGAAGATTTAGCCCATAGATCTTTTATAAATAATATTAATTCATGGTTTAAGTGGTACGAGGAAAAAAGTCTTGATGCAATTTTAGTAACCACTTCTGGCTGCGGAACTACTCTTAAGGACTATGGTTATATTTTTAGAGATCATCCAGATAAAGAACTAAGAAAAAAAGCAAAAATAGTTTCATCGCTTGCAAAAGACGTGACTGAATATTTAGGAAAAAATATTAAATTAAATTATATGAAAAAAGATAAAAAATTTAAAATTGCCTACCATTCAGCTTGTTCAATGCAACACGGACAGAAAATACATAAACAGCCTATGGATTTATTAAAAAAAACTGGCAATGAAATAGTTGAAATACCAGATGGTCATTTGTGTTGTGGATCAGCTGGAACTTATAATTTACTACAAGATGAAATGGCTGGAGAACTGTTAAAAAGAAAGATTTCAAATATTGATAAAGTAAAACCTGATTTTATTTCAACTGGAAATATTGGATGTATGACGCAGATTTCGTCAGGAACGCAAATACCAATAGTTCATACCATAGAGATTTTAAACTGGTATACAGGAGGTGAAAAACCAAAAGCGATTAATTTACTATGAAGAAAAAAATTTTAGTTACTAAAAATTTATTAAAAGAAACTGAAGAGCGTGTTCAAAAGTTATTTGATGCAAAATTGAATAAAGAAGAAAAACCTTATACCACTGAAGATATTGTTACGATGTCAAAAGATTGCGATGGAATATTATGTTTTGGCACAAACAAAATAGATACAGCTGCAATTGGAAAACTTTCAGATAAAGTAAAAATTATTGCAAACTATGCAGTTGGATTTGGAAATATTGATATTGATGCTGCGGCAAAAAAAGGAATAGTTGTAACTAACACTCCAGAAGTTTTAACAGAGGCAACTGCTGACATTTCTATTCTACTTTTATTAGGAGCATCCAGGAGAGCTTATGAGGGAAGAAAATATGCTGAAGAACAAAGTTGGACTTGGAAAACTGATTTTTTACTTGGTAAACAAATGTCCAATAGAAAATTAGGAATTCTTGGCATGGGAAGAATTGGTAGAGCTGTTGCAAAACGTGCTCGAGGTTTTGGCATGGAAATTCATTATCACAATAGAACTAAATTAGCTTCTCACTTAGAAGAGGGTGCAATTTATCATGACAATATTAAATCGTTATTTAATAATAGTGAATTCTTATCTATTAATTGTCCCGCAACTAAAGAAACGACTAATTTAGTGAATGAACAATCAATTAATTATTTACCAGATGGTGCCGTTGTTACAAATGCAGCAAGAGGAGATATCATTGATGATACTGCGATGATTAAGGCAATGAAGAGCGGAAAAGTTTTTGCTCTAGGTCTCGATGTTTATAATGGTGAGCCAAAAATAAATCCTGAATATCTAAAATTAAATAATCTTTTTTTGCTACCCCATCTTGGTAGTGCAACTTTTAAAACTAGAATTGACATGGGAAATAGAGCAATTGATAACTTAGAAAGTTTCTTTAATAATAAAAAACCAAAAGACCAGGTAAATTAAAGATATTTAGCAATTAATACTACCGAGTCTTCATAAATAAGTTCGCAAGCTACCCATAAGATTGCCAATAATCCTATCCAAGCAATCCATTTAAATTTTTTAATATAAATAGAAATTAAATTTGCAAGTGTCGCCATAATAATAATTGAAAGAGTCAAACCAAACATGAGTGCCCAGTAATGACCTTTTGCAGCACCCGCAACTCCTAAAACATTATCTAAACTTAAAGTAATGTCAGCTAAAGCAACCGTTAAAATAGCTTTGCTTAATTTAGATTTTTCAGATTCTTTTACTATAAATTTATTAGTATCTTCACTCTCTTTTTCTTTAATAACATCTTGGTAAAGTTTATAGACAATCCAAAGCAATAATATCCCACCAATTAATTTTACTCCTTGAAATTGAAGTAAATAGGTCACTACTCCTGTGAATACTAATCTCATTAAAATAGCTACAAGAGTTCCGTAAACTAATATTTTTTTTCTTAAAGAACCTTCGAATTGAGAAGCCACCATTCCAATTACGATGGCATTGTCACCAGATAAAATTCTTGGGCACAGTCACATCAAATTCGTTATCTGATGCTTTATCTCCGGGATAGATGTATGGCTCGGTAATAGGTACGCCATTTACTTCGATTTTATTCTCGGCGTTACAGCAGACCACTCGATCGCCGCCGACGCCAATCACGCGCTTAATCAAATATTGCTTCGAAGGGTCTGGGAGGACTCCCACAAATACAAGGGCATCCTTGGCGATTCGGCGAAGACCGACCTCATCATTAATCGGAGTCGATAGCCAATCTGCCGGATCTCTAAAGACAACTACTTCGCCACGCTTTATCTCACTAAAAATCGCACCGAACTTATTTACGCCTACACGATCATTTACGAGAAGCGTGTTCTCCATTGAGCCTGATGGAATATAGAAGAATTGAACAAAGAAGGTCTTAACGACCATCGAGAGTATTAGCGCCGAGACAAGCAGAATCGGAAGCTCGCGAAGGGCTCCGCCTTTTGCG
>JALRAW010000126.1 GCA_023257975.1 Candidatus Fonsibacter sp. | reverse complement strand
GGAGTATGAAACAAGGAGTGACAGACGGCAATACGCTGCAAAAATGCCATGCTGCGGAAGCAATGAAGTATTAAGATGGCGCGAGCATTTTAAGTGGGACACGAAAGATAGTGACGTTTGGCTGCAGTGCCCCGCCTGTGGTGAAAAAGTAAATTACATGCCCACGCTTGTAGGTGGGCTTCATAAATTAGCAGGTATTACAGCTCCTGCATTTATTCCTCTAAAGGCAAAATATTTAATCAAAGACTGCAAGCTCTGGGCAGATAAGTATAAAGTTAAATATCAATTCAATAGATACTTTCCTATTAAAACTCTTAATCTAATGAGAGCTGCATTAGTTGCTGAAAAAGATAATTTCTTTAGATCCTTTGTTGATAAAGCTTTTAATGCCATCTGGGTTGACTCATTGAATATGAATGATGAAGAAGTATTTTTAAAATTTATAAAAGCACAAGATGTAAATACTGATTTGTTTTCATTAAAATATAACGATCCTGTTATAAAAAATGATCTTATAAAAAGAACCAATGATTCTTTTATAAAAGGAATTTTCGGTGTTCCAAGCTTTATTGTAAATGGAAAAATGTTTTGGGGTCAGGACCGACTAGAATTTGTATTTAGCGAAGCTAAAAAATAATTACTTCTTTTTGACTTCTGCAACTTTAAAACCTTTTTCTTTTAAGGCTCCAAATCCACCTCTAACATGAGATACTTTTGGAAAACCCATCTCCTTCAATGATCTAGTTGCAAGTGCAGATCTCATTCCTTGTGCACAAAATAAAATTAAATTTCTATCTATGGGTATCTCATTTTTGGAGTAAGGGCTTTCTGGATCAACCCAAAATTCAAGCATTCCTCTTGGAATATGTTTACAGTTTTCAATAGTACCATCTCTCCATAACTCCCTAATGTCTCTGATATCTATTAAAATTGCATTTTCTTTTTCAATTCTAGATTTTGTCTCTTCAGGAGATAAAGTTTCAATATCTTTAAGAACTTTATCAACAAGTTCTTTAGCTGAGGTAATTTTCATAGAACTTAATATATAAATAATTAAAGTAATATTATCTTATATGAAAATACAAAAAAGTAATAAAAAAAATTTCTTTAAGAAAATTTTTATAAAAATTTGTAGACTTTTAAATTTTGAAATTATTGATCAATCAGAGTTTACAATTCCAACCCTTAAAAAAAGATTAGATGAAAACCTCAGTACCACAGGAAAAAAATCTATAACTTTACCAATGGGTGAGATAAAAATAACAAGACAGATAAATTCACTAAATATCATCTTTAGATTTTGCACTAATGTAAAGATGCTAACCCAAAGTAAACAAAGGCTTTTTGAAGAAGAAAAAAATCAATACACACTAAGATCATTAAATTCAATTTTAAGATCAATTCAAAGTGCAAAAAATAATTTTAGATATCTCGATATAAAAATTACAGCAATCGACTCAGGCTCAGATGATGCAGATGTTCAAAAAATTAAAAAAATGATTGAAGAAAAAAGTATTAATTTTGAATATGTAAAATTAGATTTAGATGAACTAAAAGATTTTATTGACCCACTAGCTTCAACTAATCAAAAATCTAATATGGGAAATATTTATAAATCTTTTGAAATTGGCAGAGATGGAAATTATGACTTATTATATTTTCTAGAAGACGATTATATACATGAGCAGAATTCTCTCTCTGAAATGCTTTTTTCCTATGAAAAATTTTCAAGCTTAATAAAAGATGAGTTAATACTTTGTCCAACGGATTTTCCTTATCTTTATAATAAATTTGAACCAACTGAAATTATTTTAGGTAACAATAGACATTGGAGAGTTATTGAAGAAACGCTTTGTACTTTTTTAACAAGTAAAAGACTATTATTAAAGTATTGGGATACTTTTATTTCAATGACAAAAACTGAAAATTTACCATTTGAAAAACCATTACATGAAATATATTCAAAACAATATTGTCTATCCCCTATTCCATCTCTTGCAATGCATTGCACAAATATAAATTCTGTTTATGGTCTTTCTCCTGTAATGGATTGGAAAAAATTATGGGATGAAAATAAATTAAATGATTAAAGAAAATTCTAAAGCAGTAAATTTTAAATTACCTTCAAGTAATAATAAATATTTTGAGATTAACAAAAGCCTTGGCCAGTATTTAGTTGTTTATTTTTATCCTCGGGATAACACCCCTGGATGCACTAATGAAGCTAAAGATTTTTCAAAATTATATAAAGAATTTAAAAAATTAAGTTGTGAGATTATTGGAATTTCAAAAGATAATATTGAAAGTCATAGAAAATTTATAGAAAAATTTAAAATTCCTTTTCAATTATTGTCAGATGAAAAAGCAATAACTCTTAAAAAATATGGAGCTTGGGGTGAAAAAAGTATGTATGGAAAAATATTTATGGGAATAAAAAGAACAACAGTCTTAATTAATCCAAAAGGAAAAATAATAAAAATAT
>JALRAW010000104.1 GCA_023257975.1 Candidatus Fonsibacter sp. | reverse complement strand
GGTGCTGAATTGGTTATGAAACTACTGGCTTTGAACACAAAAGTAAAACGGGCAGCTCAGAATCTAAACCCAACTAACATAAAGCACTTGGCTAAGAAGACTTTCGTAGATGCCGACAGCCACAAATACCATCTTTAAAATAAAGTTCAACAGCTGACCAATCATTTACCCATGCGTCAGCATCAATCCAAAGGTATTTTTTAAATCCAGGAAAATAATCTGGTAAAAAAGCTCTGGATACCTGACTCTTAAGCCACTCTCTTCCTTGAATTTTATACTCAGGAACCTCTATATCCCATTTTGCTTTAACAATCTTGTATACTTTATTTTTTAAAATCTTAACTTGATCTGGCTCAAGTCCTGCATCTAAAATACAAATTGAAACACTTTCACTTTCTTTAAAACTTAATACTGAATCAATTAATTCATTTAAAAGCTCAAAATACTTAGAGTCCGCTAGAGATACTATCGCTCTATCTTTCATATAAAATCTTCAGAAATTAAGCTATCAGAAGTTTTTGAAGATCTTTTTTTTATAATTTTAAAATGAACAAAACTAATTGGTATCAAAGATAAATAAAAACATCCTGTTACTAAAAGAGTGTTAAAAGGATAATTAATTAAAAAACCAAAATAAGCAGCAATTAGTAATAATAAAAATATCAAGAAAGGTCTGCTTACTTTTATTCCTTTTAGTGAATAAGTTGGAATTTTACTAATCATTAAAAATGTTGAAGCTATTACAAAAATTATAGACAATTTTTTATAATCATAATTTGAAGCAAAATCGCTTAAAAATAAAATTAGTGGCAAAAGTAATATTCCCGCTCCCGCTGGTGAGGGCACGCCAGTAAAGAAGTTTTCCCTCCATTTTTCATTTATTATCTTTGTACCTAAGTTAAATCTTGCTAACCTCAAGCAACATGCAACTGAATGAAATAACACCAACAACCAACCAACATTCCCTAAATCTTTTAAAATCCATATATAAACTGTAATCGCTGGTGCTACTCCAAAATTAATAAAATCAATCAAAGAGTCTAATTCAGCCCCAAATTTAGAGGTTCCTTTTATTAATCTTGCAATTCTACCATCCATAGTATCAACAATTGAAGCAATGGTAATTGCAATAACTGCATAATCAAATTGAGAATTAAGCGCAAATTTAATTGAACTAATTCCAACACATAAACCTAAAATACTTATAATACTTGGTATGACATATCTTGGATGAATCATTTTAAATGAAATATATTATTTAAATTTTTGCTAGCAAACTTTCTCCTGCAACTACAGTCTGTCCTTGTTTTACTAAAAGTTTGTAATCACTTTCAAAATAAAGGTCAACTCTACTGCCAAATCTTATAATTCCAATTCTATCACCCTGATTTAAATTCTGACCTTCTTTAACTTCGCAAACAATTCTTCGCGCAATTAAACCAGCTATTTGAACAATTGCAAAAGTTTTCCCTGAGTTATTAGAATATTTAATTAAATTTCTTTCATTGTCCTCGCTAGCTTTATCTAAAGATGCATCAATAAATTTTCCAGGCTTATAAAATATTTCATCTATTTTTCCAGTAACTGGAACCCTATTAACATGGCAATTGAAAACGTTCATAAACACGCTCACTCTTTGATATTCTGTATTTTCCATATTAAGTTCTTTTGGACCTCTAACATTTGCTATTAAGCTTACAACTCCATCAGCAGGGCTAACTAAAAAACTATCATCGTTAATAGGATATCTTTCTGGATCTCTAAAAAAATAATAAACCCAAATTGTTAAAACAAAACCAATAATACCTAATATTTTGTTAATTAAAATTAATAGCATAGTAATTATAACCGCTATTGCGAGCATTCTATACCCTTCTCTATGCAGTGGTGGAAAAATAATATTAGAGCAACAATCAACCAAAAATAAACAATATAAACTTACTTTAATGTTGACCGCGACGCCTGGAGTTAGCAATAACTCCAGCCACCGCAGAGTCAACGAATAACTTTTAGCGG
>JALRAW010000092.1 GCA_023257975.1 Candidatus Fonsibacter sp. | reverse complement strand
GTTATCTTACAAACTGGGGGTTTTGCATTGGGAGCAATTTCAATTAAATCTAAACCTTGCTCCTTTGCAGTCATTAATGCATCATTTAAGGAAACAATCCCAATATTTTGACCGTCACTGCCAATTAACTGAACATCCGTTGCCCTAATTCTATCGTTTACTTTTGGCCCACGATTTGAAGAGCTATTAGATCTAAAATTACTTCTATTGTTTTGAAAATTTTGATTAATAACTATACTCCTAGATTTTTGGTGCTGAAGACTCTTTAACTAATAAATTCAAAGCCTCTCTTAAAGGTAACGTATCCTGTTTTTCTTGGCCAAGTCTTCGAAGGGTAATTGACTGACTTTCTTGTTCTTTTGATCCACAAATCATTAAAATTGGAATTTTGGACAATGAGTGTTCTCTAATTTTGTAATTAATTTTTTCATTCTTGAGATCGATAATATTCCTTATTTTATTTTTATCAAGTTCAGCTGAGACTTTCTTTGCATAATCATCAAATTCTTGAGAAATTGGAAGTATTGCAACTTGTTTTGGTGACAACCACAACGGAAGTTTGCCTGCATAATGTTCAATTAAAATACCTATAAATCTTTCAAGTGAACCAAATAATGCTCGATGCAACATAACAGGATTCTTTTTAACTCCATCTTTATCAATATAAGTAGCGCCTAATCTTCCTGGTAAATTTAAATCCACTTGTAAAGTTCCACACTGCCAATCTCGACCAATAGTATCTCTTAAAACAAATTCAATTTTAGGGCCATAAAATGCTCCTTCACCTTTATTAACAGAATAGTCTAGTTTTGAAGCTTTAACAGCTTCTAATAATGCGGCTTCTGCTTTATCCCATAGTTTATCATCTCCAACTCTTTTTGCAGGACGATCCGAATATTTTAAAATTACATTTTCAAAACCAAAAGCTTTGTAAATATCTAAGATTAACTTAGTGACTTTTAATGACTCTTCTGTAATTTGATTTTCGGTACAAAAAATATGAGCATCATCTTGTGTAAAAGATCTAACTCTCATTAATCCATGTAAAGATCCTGAGCTTTCATAACGATGGACTTTACCAAATTCTGACAATTTTAAAGGTAAATCTCTATAACTTTTAAGTCCTTGATTAAAAATTTGAACACAGCCAGGACAATTCATAGGTTTAATTGCAAAAACTCTCTCATCTGGAGTTTTTGTCGTGTACATATGTTCTTGAAATTTTTCCCAATGACCAGATTTCTCCCATAATGTTTTATCTAAAATATCAGGTGTATTTACTTCTCGATAACCCGCTTCAGTTTGTTTTTGACGCATAAAATCAATGAGAGATTGAAATAACTGCCAACCTCCTTCATGCCAAAATACAGCTCCTGGACTTTCTTCTTGAAAATGAAATAAATCCATAACTTTTCCAAGTTTACGATGATCTCTTTTTTCAGCTTCTTCTATTCTATGTAAATATTCATCTAACTCTTTTTTATTTCTCCAACATGTTCCATAAATTCTTTGAAGCATTTCATTATTTGAGTTTCCTCGCCAATAAGCTCCTGCAAGTTTTGTTAGCTTAAATGCTTTGCCTATTTTGCCAGTAGAAGTTAGGTGAGGTCCTCTACATAAATCATGCCACTTGCCATGGAAATAAATTGAAATTTCTTCTTTATTTGGAATGCTTTTAATTATTTCCGCTTTATAAAGTTCTCCTTTTTTTTTAAAATGTTCTATGGCTTTGTTCCTGTCCCAAACTTCTCTTGTTGTTGGTTCATCTCGATCAATAATTTCTCTCATTCTTTCTTCAATTTTTAATAAATCTTCTTCGGTAAAAGGTTTTTTTCTGGAAAAATCATAGTAAAAACCATTTTCAATAACTGGACCAATAGTAACTTGGGTGTCCTTGAATAGTTCTTGAACGGCCATAGCAAGAACATGTGCAGTATCGTGCCTTATAACTTCTAATCCGTAATCATCTTCAACTGTAATAATTTGTACCGTAGAATCTTTTTCAATAAACGAACTTAGATCCTTAAAACTATCATTCACTTTTATAACTAAAGCCTTTTTCGCAAGTGAAGGACTAATAGTTTTAGCAATCTCATGTCCATTAACTTTACCTGGAAATTGGAGTTTTTTTCCATCTAACAGCGTGATGTTAAGCATGTCCCTTATTAAACTAAGGATTTATAAATTTCTAGTGTTTTGGAACACATTTGATCTGTCGTGTAATTATTAATAACATTGGCTCTACCCTTGGCCCCTAAATCTTTTAAAAAACTTTTATCTTTTTTTGAAATTTCAATAATCATTTTCGCTAAATCTTTTTCATCATCAGATTTAAATAGCCAGCCTGTTTGTCCGTCAATAATTGTTTCGTTAGAGCCTCCAATATTACTTGCAAGTATCGGCTTTTCCATTGCCTGTGCTTCAACAGCTACTCTACCAAATGCTTCGGGTTCAATAGAAGCTGACAATACTAAATTACAAGCATTATAAGCTGATGGCATAAAATGTTCGTGCGAAACAATCTTTACGTTCTCCTCTAGTCGATGCTCCCTAATAAAATCT
>JALRAW010000119.1 GCA_023257975.1 Candidatus Fonsibacter sp. | reverse complement strand
ATTGCCCTGCACACGAATTAGAAAAGTTGCAGGTGGATTTTTTATAAGCTCACTATTTAAATCTATTTCATCTTGAACATAATCAGTTGCAGGTGAAGGAAAACCTGCTGATACTTTCTGCAATATTACTGGTATTTTCATAATAAATATGTTCTTGTTTTGTTCTAAATATAAGATAAAGTAAAGTTAATAAATACAATTTTTAAAATGCACAAAAAATGTGCGCTAATTTTGCTCTTGGTAAAAGATACAAAATAAGAGTAGTGCATAAGAATCTTAATGAAAATTAATATTCCAGAAGTTAAAGAAACAAATAAAGGTTGGAATCCTTATGTGGCTGGAATTTTTCTTGGCTTACTTGCAATCGTATCAGTTTATTTAACAACAACTCTTTTAGGTAAAAGCACATACCTTGGAGCTTCAACAACATTTGTAAGAGCTGCTGGATTTTTATTTCAAACTATTGATCCTGAGCATGTGGCTGAAAATATTTATTATGCAAAAGAAAAAGTTAAATTAGACTGGCAATTTTTTGTAATCATTGGCGTTTTAATTGGAGCATTCATTTCATCAAAATTAGATAAAAGTTTTAAATTAGAATCTGTTCCTCCGGTATGGAAACAAAAATTTGGTGGCTCTGTTGTTAAAAGAGCAATCTTTTCTATTCTTGGCGGAATTGTTGCAATGATTGGTGCAAGACTTGCGGATGGTTGTCCAAGTGGACATGGTTTAAGTGGAATGATGCAACTTTCATTAAGTTCATTTTTTGCAATGGCAATGTTCTTTGGATTTGGAATATTGGTTGCTAACTTTATTTATAAAAAATTATAATTATGACTATTGAACAAATTTTAGGACTTTTAACTGGTATCGCGTTTGGGTTCATATTGCAGCGTGCTCGAGTATTACGTTATGAAAAACAAATCGGCGCGATGTTGCTTCAAGACATGACTATTTTAAAATTTATGTTGTCATCTATTCTTGTCGGAATGTGTGGAATCTTACTACTTCAAGATATGGGAATTATTACATTAGCTCATAAATCAATGAACTTTGGTGGTGTATTAATTGGTGGAGCTTTATTTGGAATTGGTTGGGCAATTATGGGATTTTGTCCTGGAACATCTGTTGGAGCAATTGGTGAAGGAAGATGGCACGCTATATTTGGTGCTTTAGGAATGATTATCGGTGCTGGAATTTATGCTGAGATTTATCCTTTCTTAAAAAATACAGTTTTATCTTGGTTAGATATGGGTAAAGTTGGAGTTGCTGATGTCCTTGGCGTTTCTCACTGGATGATTGCAATTATTTTTACTTTTGCAGTTTTATTTTTGTTTAATTGGTTTGAAAAAAAGAAACTTTAAATAACAAAGGAGACAATATGAAAGTAAATGTTGGAAATATAGATAGAATTATAAGAATTTCTTCTGGAGTTGTTATTGTAACTTTTACAGCATTAGGAATGATCAGTCCTTGGGGCTGGCTTGCAATTGGTTTAATTGTAAGTGGAGTAATTCGAAATTGTACTCTTTATTCGTTACTTGGAATTAATACTTGTAAAAGGTAAGAGCCCGACGATTAAATCGGGCCCTTG
>JALRAW010000072.1 GCA_023257975.1 Candidatus Fonsibacter sp. | reverse complement strand
TAGATAGATTAAATTATGAAGTAAAAATGATTAGCCAGATGAAGTTTTCTGGCTACTTCTTAATTGTTTCTGATTATATTTTGTGGGCTAAAAATAATAATATACCCGTAGGACCTGGAAGAGGTTCGGGCGCCGGATCTTTGGTTGCGTGGGCATTGTCTATTACTGAATTAGATCCTATAAAATTTGGATTAATTTTTGAACGTTTTTTAAATCCAGATCGAATTTCAATTCCAGATTTCGATATCGATTTTTGTCAGGAAGATAGAGACAAAGTAATTAATTATGTAAAAAATAAATACAAAGGCGGAGTTGCACAAATTATAACATTTGGAAAACTGCAAGCGAGAATGGCAATTCGTGATATTGGTCGGGTAATTGGTCTTCCTTATAGTGTTGTAGATTCACTTTCAAAAATGATACCTTTTGATCCATCAAGACCTCTTTCATTACAAGAGTCTGTTGCGCTTGAACCAAGAATTCAAGAGGCACAAAAAAATGATATTAAGATTGATAAATTAATCAAACTAGCAATTAAACTTGAGGGTCTTTATAGGAATATTGCAACTCATGCGGCGGGTATAGTTATTGCTGATAGAAAAATTGAAGAGATCGTTCCTCTTTATAAAGATTTTGATTCTGATCATGACATTCCTGTAACGCAGTTTGATATGAAGTGGTCTGAGAATGCTGGACTTGTAAAATTCGATTTCTTAGGTCTTAAAACACTTACTGTTATTAAAAAGACAGTCAATTCCCTTAAAGAAAATAACATTAATATAAATTTAAAAGAACTTCCTCTTGATGATCTAAAAACTTTTGATCTTTTATGTTCGGGTGAAACTATGGGCGTATTCCAATTGGAGAGCGCTGGAATGAGAGAAGTTCTTAAACAAATGAAGCCTAATAAATTTGAGGATATTATTGCATTAGTTGCTCTTTTTAGACCTGGTCCTATGCAGAATATTTCAAAATACAATAATTGTAAGCACGGTGTTGAAAAGCCTGATTATCTTCATCCTAAAATAGAGCATATTTTAAAAGAGACTTATGGAGTTATTATTTATCAAGAACAAGTGATGCAAATCGCACAATCACTTTCGGGATTTTCAGCTGGTAAAGCGGATATTTTAAGAAAAGCCATGGGTAAGAAAAAGTCAGCAGAGATGGAAAGACAGAAAAAAGATTTTATAGAAGGTGCCGTTAAAAATGGAATTACCAAAGATCAAGCTGTTTATATATTTCAACTAGTTGAAAAGTTTGCACAGTATGGATTTAACAAAAGTCATGCCGCAGCCTATGCGTTGATTGCTTATCAAACGGCTTATTTAAAAACTCACTATCCACTTTATTTTATTGCAGCTTCTATGAATTTAGATTTAGCAAACACCGATAAATTAAATGAGTATTATGAGGAGTTAAAACGATTAAAGATTAATGTGGTTCTTCCATCAATTAATGAATCTTTTGCAGATTTTATTGTCAAAAATAATAAAGTTTATTATGCATTAGCAGCAATTAAGGCAGTTGGTTATGAATCTGTTAATCAAATAATTGCTGAAAGAAAAAATAAGGGCGTATTTAAATCTTTAGAAGATTTTATCTTAAGAATAGATTCAAAATTAATTAACAAACTTCAAATGGAAGGCCTTATTAAAGCTGGAGCTTTTGACTGTTTAGAGAGTAATCGTAAATTTTTATTCGATGCTGTACCAGAAATTATTAAAATTTCTAAAAATTATAAAGAAGCAAATCTTTTGCAGGATAGTTTATTTGGCAATGATAAAAATAGTAAACTTCCATCTTTAGATAATTTTGTGAATAAAAAAGATTTTTGGAATCAAAATGAAAAAATGAAAAATGAATTTGAGTCCATAGGATTTTTTATAAGCGAACATCCTTTGTTAAATTATGAGAAAATATTAAAAACTTATAATGTTAAAAGATTTGCAGATATTTCTGAAAATGACTTAAATAGAGAAATTGTTCTTTCTGGTACTTTGATGGCAGTTCAAGAAAAGAAAACAGCAAAAGGACAACCGTTTGCAATCATCAAATTAAGCGATCTCAGTCGAATGTATGAACTTTTTATTTTTTCAGAAATCTTACTTGCAAATAGAGATAAGATGATTCCAGGAAATTCTTTTTTAATAAATATCGTAAAAGAAAAAATGTCGAATGGAACAACGAGATTAACCACTAGAAAGTTAACTGAGATCAATTCTATTAAGGAGGCAAAAATTATTAATGCTGAAATTATTATTAGGAATTTAGAAAGTATAAATGAACTGAAGAAAATTTTAAAAGATGGTGGAGATACTAAAGTTCTAATTAGAATGAATTCTAAAGATAAAAGTTATGCATTTAATCTTAAAACTAATAGATTAGTCGATGCTTCTATAGTTAGTGTTTTAAATAACTCAGGTTTTGAGTGTAAAATTCACTAGTATTCACTTGTGTTTTTTTTATATTTTAATATAAAACCATAAAAAATTCGCACACAGTTGTGGGTAGTAATACCCCCCGGTCCAATAATGGCAGAAACTGTGGTGGAAATAACCGGAGAAAAAAAAATGAATATACCTTCTGCGTCTGTAAAAGAGCTTTTAGAAGCTGGCGTACATCTGGGTCATAAGACATTTAGATGGAATCCAAAAATGAAGAAATTTATTTTTGGAGAAAAAAACTCAATTCACATTATTGATTTACTTCAAACAGTAAAGTTATTGAATAATGCAATGCTAGAAATGCACAAATGTGTAGCTTCTGGGGGCAAAATTTTATTTGTTTCAACAAAGAAACAGGCAAGCGAATTGATTGCTGAAGTTGCTAAAGAAACAGGACAATTTTTTGTCAATCATAGATGGCCCGGCGGAATGCTGACCAACTG
>JALRAW010000052.1 GCA_023257975.1 Candidatus Fonsibacter sp. | reverse complement strand
AATATTTTCATTCATAAAAGGATGCTCTTTTTAACCTTTCATTTATTGCTTTACCTAAATCTTTATTTGGAATTTTATTTACACTAATAGATTTAAATTTTTTATTTTTTATTATTCTTAAAATATTAAAAAAGTTCTTTGCAGCATCTTTCAATTTTCCATTAATACTTAAATTAAATGTATTATGATTATTGTAAGTTTTTTTGCCAAAAACAATCAAAGCACCACCTTGGGTAGCTTTTTCTCTATTCATATAAATGGGAATGCCTGGAGAATAGTGTAGACCAATTTGTCCTGGTGATTTTACAATTTTACTTTTATCTTCAGTTAATTTTATCTTTAAAAATCTTTCTATAATATTAGAGGAAAGTCCACCCTCTCTTAAAATTTTAGGTTTAGTAGTTAAATCAATCACCGTAGACTCTATTCCAATTTTACAAACTCCTCCATCAATGATCATCTTTACAGATTTGCCAAATTCTTCGGCAACATGTTTTGCTGTAGTTGGGCTTAAGGATTTTGCTTTATTGGCACTAGGAGCTGCGAGTGGATATTTTAAAATACTTAATAATTTTATGATATTTTTTTCCTTTGGAATTCTTACTGCAATGGTATCAAGACCTTTGTTTGCAAGTTTTGAGATTTTAGAAATTTTTTTCTTTTTTAAGATATAAGTTAATGGTCCAGGTGAAAACTTTTTTACAAGTTTTAAAAAATTTTTATTAATGACCGCTTCCTTTTTTATACTTTCAATATTTTTAAAGTGAACAATTAATGGATTACGACTTGGGCGTCTTTTTAAACTATAAATTTTTTGAATTGCTTTGTTATTATAAGCATTTGCAGCAAGTCCATAAACGGTTTCAGTTGGAATAGCCACCACGCCGCCTTTATCAATAATAACCTTTGCTTTGGTTAAATTATTATTTGTAGGTTTATAAATATTTGAATAGATATTTTTCATTAATTAATTAATATAAAAGAGTATTTTTTAAAAATGATACTTATATGAAAAAATCTAACATTTCTCCAGATATTACCAAGTTATCCTTCGAAGAAGCCCTAGAGCAACTGGAAGAGATTGTAAGCAAGTTAGAAGATGGTTCTATTAATCTTGAAGAGTCCATTGCAGAGTATACTCGTGGCGTTCATCTTAAAAATCATTGCGAGACTAAATTAAAAGAGGCTACTTTAAAAGTTGAACAAATTACAATTGATAAAGATGGTAAATTTTCAACAAAGGAATTTATTAAAAATTCCTAACAATGTTGGATACTGAGAAAAAGATTGTAAAAGTTGCAAGTCACGTTGATATTTTTCTTAAAAATTACCTAAAAAAAAGAACTGAAAATACTCAACTGTTCAATGCTTTAAAGTATGGATTATTTTCAGGCGGGAAAAAATTTAGATCCTATCTAATAGTTACTTCAGGAAAACTTTTTAATCTAAATTATAAACAACTAATTGCTATAGGAGCTGCAGTCGAATGTATGCACTCTTATTCATTAATTCATGATGATCTTCCTAGTATGGATGATGATGATTTTAGAAGAGGAAAAAAAAGTACACACAAAGTCTTTGGCGAAGCCACAGCAATACTAGCCGGTAACTCATTACTGACATTAGCTTTTGAAATATTAAGCTCAAATAATATTAATATAAATGCTAAATCTAAAATTAATCTTATAAATGCTTTAGCATCTTCAGCAGGTCATTCAGGAATTGCAGGGGGTCAATACTTAGATCTTAAATTTGAAAAAATGAGAGTAAATAAAAATCTAATTATTGATATGCAAAATAAAAAAACGGGAGAGCTAATTAGTTTTTGTACAGAAAGTGCTGCAATTATAGCTAATAAAAATTCACACAGAAAATTTTTAAAAAGAATTGGCTTAGATATAGGTTTGCTTTTTCAAATTACCGATGATCTTTTAGATTTATATGGAGATAAAAATAGAACTGGCAAACCTACAAGAAGAGATAAACAAAAGGGCAAGGCTACAGTTATAAAAAGTCTTGGCGTTAATAAAACCATAGAATTCTGTTATGAGTTATTAGATAACATCACTGATAAATTAGAAAATAAATATGGATCAAGGGCTAATAGCTTGGTAGATTCTGTAAAATTTTTACTTAGAAGAGATCACTAATGCCACATACACCCTTATTAGATAAAATTAAAAATCCTCAAGATTTAAAAAAACTTCAAATTTCTGAGCTTAAAACTTTAGCTGACGAATTAAGACTAGAATTAATTGATGCTGTTTCAGTCACAGGCGGTCACCTTGGCGCTGGTCTTGGCGTGGTAGAATTAACCATCGCTCTTCATTATCTATTCGATACTCCAAAAGACCGGTTGGTTTGGGATGTAGGTCATCAAGCGTATCCACATAAAATTTTAACAGAGCGAAGAGATAGAATTAGAACTTTGAGAAAAGGTGGAGGATTATCTGGATTTACTAAAAGATCTGAAAGTATTTATGATCCATTTGGCGCAGCGCACAGCTCAACTTCAATATCAGCTTCACTTGGAATGGCAGTTGCAAGAGATTTAGATGATAGAAATAATAATGTGATTGCCGTTATTGGCGATGGTGCCATGAGCGCAGGGATGGCCT
>JALRAW010000031.1 GCA_023257975.1 Candidatus Fonsibacter sp. | reverse complement strand
ATTTTGATTTTCTATTTTAATTTTTAAAACCTTCTTTAAAACCGACTCTGATTTATCGTGAGCAATTAAATTTTTGCATAAATTTTTTTTTTTAATTGCTCTTGCAATTGATGATCCTATTAAACCTAGGCCTATAATTGTTATTTTTTTAAACATCGAAAATTTTATTTAAAGTTTTTAAAAATAGATTATTTTCTGAATTATTTCCAATAGTCACCCTTAATGAATTAGGCAACCCATAAGCTTTCATTTTTCTTAATATAATTTTAGATTTAATAAATTTATCAAATACCTGATCTGCAGTTATTTGCTTATTGTTAAAGTGCATTAAAAAAAAATTTGCAACAGGAACATTTGTTAGGATTCCTAAATTTACAAAATTTTCAAAAAAAATATCTGCCCATTTACGGTTATGGTCTATATTTTTTTGTAACCATTTTTTATCGCGCAAAGCTTCTACGCCAGCTACTTGTGCTGCTGAATTAACGTTGAAGGGTGGTTTTATAAGTTTCATGCCTGAAATAATATTTTTTGGCCCATAACCCCAACCAAGTCTTAAGCTAGCAAGACCATGTATTTTAGAGAAAGATCGAGTAATAAGAACATTACTAAAATTTTTAAACAAATCTAAACCGGAAACATAATCGTTATCGATAACAAACTCAAAATAAGCATCATCAACAACTAATAAAATATTGCTACGTAACTTCTTTCTTAATAACAACATTTCGTTTTTATCCAAATATGTTCCTGTTGGATTGTTTGGATTAGCTAAAAAAACAATTTTAGTTCGAGGGGTAACCTTTGCTAAGATAGAATCTATATTTGCTTTAAAGTTATCCTCTGGTGCTGAAATCACTTTACCACCGTGTATTTTCGCATAAATCCTGTACATTAAAAAACTGTATTCTGTGACTATCACTTCATCATTTGGTTTTAAAAATAATTGACAAGCTAAGCTAATAATTTCATCAGAACCATTGCCAATAATAATATTATTGGGATTAAGTTTTAAATTTTTTGATATTGATTGAATTAAAATATTTGAGTTTCCATCAGGATATCTAGATAATTTTTTACTACTTTTAATAAATGCAGAAATAGCTTTTCTTGAAGGTCCTAAAGCAGATTCGTTTGCTGAAAGTTTTATCGGTTTTTTAATATTTTTTATCTGAGACAGACCGCCTACATATTTTAAATTATTAAAATTTTTAAATCTTAGAACCATATTTTATAAATATTTGCTGATTTTATTTTTTAATTAACACAATGCTATTATGGTTGATACTCTTTATAAAAATAAATCTTATAAAATTTTTAAAAACAGCAACAAGATCAGCAATAAAACCGAATAAATTGACAATAAATTATGCCTAAGATAAAAACCATTTGCGCTGATTTACCGAATTGCGAGCGCACATAAACAGCTAAAAAGGTAAAAAAACACTTCAAAATGTTTTTTTAGTATAAATGAAATTAGAGTCAAAAATAGTAGTAGATTTTATAAAACCATTCTCAAAAGTTTTAGACGTGGGTTGCGGTGATGGAAGTATTCTTCTTCACTTAAAAAAAGAAAAGAAAATTGATGCTAGAGGCATTGAGATTGACCATGAAAAAGTTAAAGAAAGTCTAAGCAAAGGACTTTCTGTTGTCGAGGGTGATGCAGAAAAAGATTTGGTTAATTATCCAGATCAATCTTTTGATTACGTAATTCTAACACAAACTCTACAGGCTTTTTACAAACCTAGAAAAGTTTTACATGAACTTTTAAGAATAGGAAAAAACGCAATTGTTTCTATCCCAAATTTTGGATACTGGAAAGTTAGATTTAGTTTGCTTCTTAAAGGAAAGATGCCAGTTACAAAAACATTACCTAATACATGGCACGATACGCCTAATTTACATATGTGCACTATTAAAGATTTTTTTGACTTATGTCATTCTGATAAGATTAACATAATAAAATCAATCGCAGTGACTCAGGATAGATCTTCAGTAATTTCAAATTTAAATTTGGAAATAAAAAATCTTTATTCTGAGTTTGGCATTTTTTTAATTAGTAAAAAAAACTAATTATTTTTTAATTATGGACATTCATATTATTCCGTGTCTAAAAGATAATTATGCTTATATCGTTGAAAATAAGAAAACTAAAAATGCATGTGTTATTGATCCGTCCGAATCAGATCCTGTTATAAATTTTTTAAAAACTAACAAATTAAATCTAAGATATATTCTAAATACCCATCATCATGCTGATCACGTAGGGGGTAATTTGGAACTAAAGAAAAAATTTAATTCACAAATATTAGGCTTTGAAAAAGACAAAAATAGAATTCCAGGAATTGATATATTATTAAATGATAAACAGATTTGGAATTTTGAAGGTTCTGATGTTCTAGTAGAACATGTTCCAGGCCATACATCTGCTCATATATTTTATTATTTTAAAAATGAAGAATCTGTTTTTACAGGTGATACTTTATTTTCTTTTGGTTGCGGAAGATTGTTTGAAGGTTCTTATTTAGAAATGGTAAATTCTTTAAAGAAAATTAGATCATTACCACTTAAAACAAAAATATTTTGCGGACATGAGTACACAATTAATAATCTAAAATTTTGTATGGAATTGGATAAAAATAATTCTGAATTAAAAGAAAAATATAATGAAATAAGCAGTAATATTAAAAATAAATTACCTAGAATCCCATCAATTTCCCTTTGCAAACTTCAAAGGCCAGGTAGCCGATTGGGATGCATCCATGATGCAAAAGTCAGGCAGCCAAAAAATAAAATTCATGGGCAAACTCGAGATTCACGGCATAAGCAAGGACGTCGTAGAGCTTC
>JALRAW010000117.1 GCA_023257975.1 Candidatus Fonsibacter sp. | reverse complement strand
ACTCGGCGAAGTCGCCCTGGCACCAGGTGTTGGCGAAGCGGGCGAAGTAGGCATTGTGATACTTCTCGCCGTCCTCGTCGTTCCAGAACTTCAACGGCATGGACGGGAACGAGTTGACGTTGACCAGAACTTTCTCTCCCTCATGCTCTTTCCCTCTCACTACCGTAATGAAGAATAGTGTCCGAGGTCAGTCAGGCCGAGTTCTATACTGGGAGTCGGGATTCTCTCTCGTCTTTTTATTGTGTATGGCTACGTACGTGTCCCCGTACGTGCCATAGTTCCGTTTGTTTGTGTGCGATTATTTATGTGTCACGCTCGTTGACGTCGGTTTTATATTTTTAATATATTATTTAGTAATATTATTTTTTATGTGAATACGTTTTATGTGTCAGATTTTTGACTGATCGTAAGTCTACAGATGAGGGAGCTATGTTTGGCTAGATTAATGCTTCAACACTAGACAGACTTGTATGTAAGCCTTATCTAGATCTGTTTGAAGTAAAGCTGCGAATTCGTTACTCGATGAGTCGTTGTTATAAGCTTTTATGTTTTGTCGCATTCAGTCGTTTAATTTCATTCCTTATCACTTTGTCTATTTCGACAAAGGCGGCTTTTGTATTATAAAAAGAACTATCTAGCAATACCGCATCTTTTGCTGGTTTTAAGCTAGATATTTTGCGATGGGTGTCTTCATAGTCTCTTTTTTTAATATCACTCTTCACTTTGTTTAAGGTCGTTTTAATTTTTAATTTTTTATACTCCTTATATCTGCGCATTGCTCTCACATTTAAGCTTGCCGTTAGATAAACTTTTACATGAGCATCAGGCATAATCACTGTTCCAATATCTCGTCCATCAAGAATAGATCCTTTAAATTTTTTAGGAGGGTTATAAGCAAGGTTATGCTGAACTTTTTTTAACATCTGTCTAATTCTTTTCTTCTTTGAGATGATTGATGCAATTTTGGTAACAGGCTCCGTTGTTAATCTCTTATCTTTTAGTTTTTTAAGAGTTAATTTTTTTAGAGATTGCTTTAATTTTGAATAATTAACCTTTTGATCTTTGCTCTGATACACTTGTAAGGCAAAGTATCGATAAAGTTTTCCAGAATCTAAATGAAGAAGTTTATATTTTTTTGCAATTTGTTTAGCTAAAGTATTTTTACCAGAAGCCGCTGGTCCATCAATTGCAACACGTAATCGATCTACTTTATTTTTCAATTTTTTTTAAGTTTGTTAATGGTTTTTGTAAAACTTGGAAAACTAGTTTTTACATAATTAAAGTCTTTAATTTTAAATGATTTATTTAAAACTTGTGAAAGGACATAAAATGACATTGCAATTCGATGATCGCCCTTTGCATCAATTTTGATTTTTTTATTTAATCTAAAGGAATTTGTTCCAGTAATTTTAACAGAACTTTTCGTTGAGCTAATTTTAACACCTAGCGGTTTAAGTCCACTTTCCATAGATTTAATTCGATCAGACTCTTTTATTCTAAGCTCTTCAATTCCTTTAAAATTAGAAGTTCCTTTTGCAAAACAAGCGGCTATAAAAAGGATAGGATATTCATCAATTAAACGTGGCGCCATTTTTTCAGGAACGGTTGTTGCTTTTAGATTAGAGCTTTTGGCCTCAATATCTCCAACGATTTCTCCACAAACTGTTTTCTTATTTTTAATTTTTATCTTAGCTTTCATTTTTTTTAAAACATCTAAGATTCCAGTTCGTGTAGGGTTTAGTAAAACATTTTTAATTGTAACTTTTGAATTTTTAGAAATAAGGGAAAGGATGATCATGAATGCTGCAGAAGAGATGTCCCCTGGAACAGAGATATCTTTTGCATCAATTGGAGTTTTACCAAAGATAGAAATGATTTTTTTATTCTTTAATTTTTTAACTTTAATATTAGCATTTAGATATTTAAGCATGATCTCAGTGTGATCACGTGTTTCAAAACGCTCTTCTAATGTTGAAATTCCCTTTGTATTTAATGCAGCTAAACACCAGGCTGATTTTAGTTGTGCACTTGGAACATTTAATTTTTGGTCGTTCTGCAATCCAACATAGGAGCCTAGAAATTTAAATGGCATCGTATTTTTATTTTCTGGCAATGCATTTGCACCAAATTCTCTAAGTAAATTGATTACCCTTGCCATTGGACGTTTGGATAGGGACTTATCGCCTGTAAAATTTATTGTAATTGGATAGGTTGAAAGTAAACCCATCATTAATCTAGCCGTGGT
>JALRAW010000099.1 GCA_023257975.1 Candidatus Fonsibacter sp. | reverse complement strand
ACACGGTAAAATTTTCTTTTTATCTTTTAAAAATGCTTCTGCCATTTCAATAGCTGAACTTGCTGGAGCATAATAAGCAGATCCTGTTTTTAATAATTTTACGATTTCAGCTCCTCCGTCTCGAGTTCTTTGTATTATTTTGTCTATTCTTTCTTTGGTCGACCATTTCATATCTATAAGATCTGGAATTGGTATTCCCGCAACTGTAGAATATCTAGCAAGTGGAACCATTGTATCCCCGTGTCCTCCTAGAACAAAAGCAGTTACATCTTCAATAGAAACTTTAAATTCTTCAGACAAGAACAATCTAAAACGAGACGAATCTAAAACACCTGCCATACCAACTACCTTTTCAGCTGGTAAACCTGAATATTTTTGTAATGCTAAAACCATAACATCTAAAGGATTAGTGATACAAATTACAAAAGCATTAGGAGAGTATTTTTTAATTCCTTCACCAACTTGTTTCATTACTTTTGAATTGATTCCTAAAAGATCATCTCTACTCATTCCTTCTTTTCTTGGAACACCAGCAGTTACAATAATAACATCTGAATTTGCAATATCAGTGTAGCTTGTTGTTCCTTTAAGATTTGCATTAAAACGTTCAACCGCTCCTGATTGGGCGATGTCTAAGGATTTCCCCTCTGGCAATCCTGCTGCAATATCAAAAATAACAACATCTCCTAATTCTTTCAAAGAGACTAAATGAGCTAGAGTTCCTCCTATTTGTCCTGATCCTATAAGTGATATTTTTTTTCTCATATTTTTAATTCATTGTTGGCATTGTGAAATTTGAAGTTGCCTTTATACCAGAAGGCCATCTCGATGTAATAGTTTTTAATTTAGTGTAAAATCTAACTCCTTCCATTCCGTGAACATTTTGATCGCCAAACAAAGACCTTTTCCAACCACCAAAACTATGAAAGGCCATTGGTACAGGTATTGGAATATTTACGCCAACCATTCCAACCTTAATATGACTTGAAAATGTTCTTGCACTATTACCATCCCTTGTAAAAATACTTACTCCATTGCCAAATTCATGTTTATTAATTAAATCTAAAGCCTCATTAAAATTTTTTGCTCTTACAACTGAAAGTACGGGACCAAATATTTCTTCTTTATAAATTCTCATATTTTCTTTTACATGATCAAATAAACAGCCCCCTAAATAAAAACCCTTTTCATGTCCCTGAGGTTTTTTTATTTTTCTTCCATCTACAACTAATTTAGCACCTTCTTTAACTCCTAAATCTACATAACTTGTAACTTTTTCTAAATGTTGTGCGGTAACTAATGGGCCCATATCCATTCCTTTATCAAGACCAGGTCCAACTTTTAAATTATTAACTTCTTTCGCAAGTTTATCCACTAACTCATCTGCTATATTTCCAACGGCAACTGCCACAGATTGAGCCATACATCTTTCGCCGGCTGAACCATATGCAGCGCCCATAAGCCCTGCAACAGCCTGATCTAAATCAGCATCGGGCATTACGACACAATGGTTTTTGGCTCCTCCTAATGCTTGAACTCTTTTTTCAAATTTTGCAGCATTTTCATAAATGTACTTGGCGATAGGAGTTGAGCCTACAAAACTAATTGCGCTAATATTTGGATTTGAAAGTAACGCATCCACAGATTCTTTATCCCCATTTACAACATTAAAAACTCCATCAGGTAAACCTGCTTCTTTTAGTAACTGTGCTAATTTTATGGAACAACTTGGATCTTTTTCAGACTTTTCGGATTTGACTACGATTTCTGAATTTCCGCCACCGTTTTTCTCACTGATATGTGTTTGTTGATCAGGCGTTTGATTATTCTGATCGCTGTTTATACTAATATTAATGGCAAAATTGGTAAACGTCGTGCTATAGATTTGGAAACTGATTGGGCACT